>NZ_JBEOXI010000110.1:0-26116 GCF_040296465.1 Streptomyces sp. NPDC002130 | reverse complement strand
AGCACTGTCAGCAGCACGAGCACCAGTCGAACGAGGTGTCGCAAGGCTGAAGTCCTGGCGGATCTTCCGCAGAGCCCGCTGCAGCCCGAACCGCCGGTCGTCAATCGCCGCAGCCGTCCTCACCCTGGAGCGTCAGCGCTGAAAGAGCTCACTGAAGTCCGCATGGCCAGGCGACGTTGCCGCGGCTTGGCGTGAGCTTCACCAGGAGCTCGACCGCGAGCTCACCGAGGCTGAAGAAGAGGCCGTCTCCCCCGACGGTTCCCTGAGGCTTCGGGTGCGGGCGGCCAACACCGAACGCGTGGACGTCTACCTCGACCGGAGGCCGTACGCCTCGGTGGACCTCGTCGACGGCCCGGCAGAGGTGACCCGTCCCCGGCACGGCGCGGAACAGCTGGGCTGACAGCGGCGTGGCGCCTGGGGCGGACAGGACGCCTCGGCGGCACCGTGTTGCGGGGCGGGGCGGCCGGTGCGACGGTGATCGGGAAGGCCTGCCATGCCCGGCAGGCCTGACCGGCGGCCATGGGCGAACAGTCTCTCCGGGCCCGGCGGGCCCGACGGCGCGGGTGCGGGAGTGAACTCCTCGAAGCACCGGCCGTTCCCGGTACACCGCCGCGGAAGAGGTCATCTCACTGGGAGTCTCCTGTGACTCATGAACACGAACCCGGCTCCGAGGCCGAAGGCGGCCCGGAGAACGACCAGTCCCTCCCCGACGCCGCGGACTCTCCCGTCCACGCCACTGCCGAGGAGTCCGATGCCCCGCCCTGGCCGCAGGACGAGGAGGAAGGGCCGGCCGTTCGGATCCTCGTGGTGCAGATGGGCCATTGTTTCCGCACCTCGGGTGCCACCGGCACGCCAGGGGAACAGGCGTTCGTGAAGGCGGTGGCCGATGCCTGCGTCGAGGAACTCGAGAGGCCCGGCCCGCCGGGCCGGGAGTATTGGCGCCTGCGGGTCATCAAGGCCGACGAGCCCTTGGAGCAGTACGCCGGCGACGCGTTCGTCGCCTTCCACTGCGACGGGTCGACCCGTCCGGACGCGCGGGGGGCGAGCGTCGGCTACCGCAACGCCGCGGGCCAGTCTCTCGCGCAGGCATGGAAACACGCCTACGAGCGGCACGGCTGGTCGGGCGGGTTCCGGAAGGACAATTACACCGAGAACCTGGCAAAGTATTACGGCACCCGAAAAGCTGTCGAGGCCGGCAACCCGCGAGCCTTCATCGCCGAGTGCGGGTTCCTCACCAACAGGGGCGACAAGGCCCTGCTGACCGGCCCGGGCGGTGTCGACCGCGTGGTGCGCGCACTGCTCGAGGCCCTCGGCATCTGAGCTCCGGCGAGATTTTGGCTGTCTACGGACTGGGCGCCAACGCCGAGGATCCCGCTGCCGTCTCGCGCATCTTCCAAGTCAAGCGACGTCCACCGTCCCACCCGCTGATCGTCCATATCGGCGGCGCACAGCATCTGGGCGACTGGGTCCAGGACGTGCCCGAGACGGCGCGCCTGCTGGCCGAGCACTTCTGGCCAGGGCCGCTCACGCTGGTCCTGCGGCGCGGCCGCCGGGTGCCCCTGGAAGCCACGGGTGGCCTGGAGACGGTGGCCGTGCGCGTGCCCGACCATCCCGTCGCCCTCGCGCTGCTCTCGGCCTTCGGCGGAGGTGTCACCGCCCCGTCCGCCAACCGCTTCGGCTCGGTCAGCCCCACCACGGCTGACCACGTCCGGGCGGAGCTCGGCGATGCCGTCGACTTCATCCTGGACGGCGGTCCCTGCGGCGTCGGCGTCGAGTCGACCATCGTCGACGTCACAGGCGAGACCCCGGCCATCCTCCGGCCCGGCGGAGTGACCCGCGAGGACCTCGAAGCGGTGCTGCAGTGCCCGATCGAGGTCCCGTCCACGAGCCATGTCCGGGTGCCGGGTCAGCACCCGTCGCACTACGCGCCGTCTGCGCGGGTCATCCTGGTCGAGCAGGAGAAGGTCGTCGAGGAAGCACAGTTCGCGCAGGAGCAGGGCCACCAGGTCGGCGTCCTTCTTCCCCCCGTCCCTCGCCGACACCCCGGTGAAGGCGCACGCCATGGTGGAGGTCCCAGCGTCCCTGGCCGGCTACGCGCGCGAGCTGTACAGCTTCCTGCGCGAATTCGACCAGCGGGGGTGCGACCTCATCGTCGCCTCCTTGCCGGTGGAGGAGGGGCTGGGACTGGCGATCGCCAGCTGCGCCGCGCCGCGGGGCCCCGGTCCACCACGTGACCAGGCCGGCCTCTCGCATCACCGGACGCGATTGATTTGCTCCTCTGGGCACAATGCCGACGAGGAGCAGCGTTTCTCGGGCAGTTCGGGAGGCACTGCCCGTGCTGGATGTCGATGGTTTCGGGCAGCAGCTCGGTGCCAATCGGTAAGACGCCGTGTGTTGCTCGTCCGAGGGCCGGGAGAAAAGCGCTGGCTACGGGCGCAGGTTGCGGCCCCCGTCCCGCCGTTGCCGAGTACCGGCAGGCGCCTTCCGTTCTGGCCGTGTTCTCGTATAACTACGGCCAGGTGGCGTGTACCACTGCGTAATGCTCAGGGTTGCGGTGAGAGATGCCGGCAGTAAGTACCGGATTTACTGCGACGGAACCCCTGCCGTGATCACCGCGACCTGCGGCGGGGCAATCCGGCCGCCAGGGCGAGGTGTACACATTTACTGCGGCTTCACTGTGCTGACCACGTGCGAAGTCGCATCAAGATCCACTCATCGCCCCTTTGGTGCGTATATCGGCTGTACCCCGGGTTCGGGACTGCCGATCAGGCTTGGGTGGGCTCTGGCCCGAATCGGTGAGGGTGGGCTGCTCTGACGTACTTCAGTGCGGTCGTGTGTCGGAGATCCCGAAGACGCGCATCAGGTGCACGGGGTCGGCAGTTTCGTGTGCCTCATCGAGCAGCCGGTCGATGCGGAGCCTCCGGGGCTGGATACCGAGCTTCTGAACACCAACCGCAGCCCGTCCTTGGACACCGGAGGGCCGTTGGGGTCGACCGCGGTGACCTGCGTGACGATCAGGTGCGGATTGGTGCTG
This sequence comes from Streptomyces sp. NPDC002130, assembly GCF_040296465.1. Classification (NCBI taxonomy): domain Bacteria; kingdom Bacillati; phylum Actinomycetota; class Actinomycetes; order Kitasatosporales; family Streptomycetaceae; genus Streptomyces; species Streptomyces sp. NPDC002130. The sequence goes on along the minus strand of NZ_JBEOXI010000110.1, from coordinate 23,082 downwards.
CGGGGTCAGCGCTCAGCCCGTGCGCGAAGCCAGTCGCTCAGGAGCTTCATGGTCAGTTCGTCGAGATAGACGACGTGATCACCGAAGCGGCGGCGGACGACCAAGCGCCCTGCCGGACGGTCGAGGCCGGTCAGGAGCTGATGACGGATCTCCTGTGGCCCCAGCGCGTGGATGGCCACCAAAGCAACGACGACCTTCGCCATCGCGGTCGGTGCCTTGTCCAGCAGACCCACGAGCCGGTCCGACGGGATGCGCCGGGGTGCGTTGACGGTGGCGACGGAGACACCGCGGGCTGGATCGCGGAAGATCACGCGCTCGCGTTTCATTGCGCGGAAGAGCGATCGCAGGCTTGCGTGGAGCGAACGGGCTTGTTCTCCCGTGCGGCTGCTGAGTATGTCCTCGATGTCCTTCTGGGTGATCTTGCGGTGGCTTCGTAACCGAGCTCGTCATCGACAGAGCCACCGGCTCGCCGAATGGGGTCGCGGTCGACGACAGCAGCCGCCACGGGACCGTGACCCGGGTGCCCTCGCGGTGGTCACGCAGCCAGACGAGCCGGATGTCGTAGGCGTTGACCGCCTGGTTCGGATGCCACCTCTGCGCGGTAGATGGCATCCGACTGGCCGGGCGCCGGAACCAGCTACGCGCTCTGGGGCAGCAGACCGGCGTCGATGACCTCAGCGATAAGGGTGGCGCCGCGGCTGTTCTGGTGGATGTGGTCAGTCGTGAGCACGAGACCTCGCCGCCGCGAGATCGTGTCGAGGCTACGGCGCAGCACTGCGTGCTGGACGAGGACGCCGACGGCCGCTGCGGGCGTCACCTCCCGGTATGAAATCGGCGGCGGGTCCGCTTGGCGCAGTTCCTCGATCTGGCGTTCGTGGAGCGGAAGGTAGGCCACCTCGTTGGTGGCGGCGACCTCGGCGATCATCCGGCTGTACGCCTGAGATGCCTGTGCCGCTGCTCCGTCGAGTTGTTGGCCGAGTACCGGTAGCGACAGCAGACCGATCGTCGCGTCGGTCTCCGCTCGCAGCCGTGCGACGACGGCTCCCAGGCACTGTTGGAACCAGCCGGCCGACGGGCGAGCGGGGAGCTGTTTGCGCTTCATAGCCTGCTCGACGGGGTAGCCGGCAAGGCTCGCTCGGGCGTCGTTGGTCCCGATCAACACGGTGATCACATCGGGTGGGTTCGTGACGACAGCATCGAGGCGCTGCAAGAGGTTGTAGGCGAAGTCGCCGTTGGCGCCGAAACGGGCAAGCTGCACGTCACCGGGAGGGCGGCGTCGCCGGAGAAGATCCAGGTAGTCGACGCTGAACTGCGCGCGGGTGAGGCTGTCGCCGAGGCACGCGATGCGTGTCGTCACGGCGCTTCCTCCGGGCTGAGCGTGCCGACGCGTTCGGTCGGGCGGGTGTCGGTCCGAGGACGGTGGTCGGTGCCGAGGGTCGCAGTGATGGCCAGGATGGACGTCGGACCCTCCATGTCGACCACGTGCCATACCCCGGCCGGGTTGATGGTGGCCTCGCCCGGCCCGAGCAGAACGCGGTCGGGCACCCCGTCCACGTCGCGAGTGACCGTCACGGACCCGCTGAGGCAAACGACCAGTTCGTCGCCTGCAGGGTGGTTCTCCCAATGGTCGCCGAGCCCGTCGCCGTCGAAGATCATCACCATCCAGCCCTCGGCGCCGTCTGCCGCGACCGCGGCGCTGTAGGCCTGGAGCACCTCCGGGTCCCAGGTGAAACCCTCGACGGGTTTCGCTCTCGATCCCAGTCCGAGGTGCACGGGGGTGGTCCGCAGGTCCATGGCATTGCGTTCGTGGTTGACGAGTCTCATGCCGACGATCGTCCACGACAGCGATCGGGCGGTCTTGAAGAAAAGGGAAGAGAAGCCGACGCGAAGGGCAGACGGTTGGCGGCTACCCGGCTCCGAGGAGGACTTCGCTGCGACGCCAGGCCGTCGGCGATCGGCCCGTGAACTCGCGCCAGTCCCGAACGAGATGGGCCTGGTCGGCATAGCCAGAGACGGTTGCCACATCGCCCCACGGGAGCGGGTCCTGCGCCGCCGCCAGTTCGTGCGCGTGCTCGAAGCGCAAGACTCGGGCGAAGGTCTTTGGCGACAGGCCCACCTCACCGCGAAACCGCTCGGTGAGGTACCGACGGCTCCAGCCGAGTTCCGCGGCGACCGCACCAACCTGGACGCAACCCCGCGCGGCGACGAGGCGGCGCCATGCCTCGGCTACCTCGGGGCGCACCCAACGCACATGGTCGCCGCAGGCGCCACGACCGACAGCTCGGAGGAGCAATTCGTCCAGCGCGGTGAACCGCGCCGCCCATGTTGTCGCCGATCGGAGCCGGTCGACCAGCTCGACGGCAAGCGCTCCGAGAAGCTCGTCAAGTGGGACCAGTCGGTGGGCGAGCTCGGCGGACGGCATGCCGTAGATGGCCCGGGCCCCGAGAGGTGTCAGCGATACCTGAACACCTTGCTGGCGTCCGTCGTGGTGAATCGCGACGGACCGGCACATCAGACCGCCGGCCACGCTGCCGAATCGGGTGACCGGTGACCCGTCGTCAACGCCCGCCGCCACCTCCAAAGGATCTGACAGGCTGATCACCGCAGTGAGCGCGCGGCTCGGCGGGCCGCAGTGCACCCCCGCCGGGAGCCCGCGGAGGTCGAAGCCGACATACGAGTCGACGTACTCCCGCAAGACGGGCGCCGGACGTGCACCGATCCCGGTGGCCGTGTGGTCCTCCATTTTCGTCAGTGTACGAGCCGCCCAGCCCAGGAAGATCACCCTCCAAGGACTGATCACCACCCTTTGCGGCTGGTGACGCGGTTCTTACCGGCACCCCGTCACACAGCGCATCTCCGTTGGCCATAGCTATACGAGAACAGGGCCTAGACATGCCGGGCAAGGTCGCCGACTTCCTCCGCACTACCGAGCTGGACGACGCGAGCGGGTGGTGCTCGACCAGGGGGCGACCGTACGGCGCGGTCAGGGCTACACCCTGCGCGTCAGCGCCGTCCCTGCCGTGCACCGTCAGCTCCTTGCCCACTGCCAGCCACTCGACGGCGGCCACGGCGTTCCGGCTGTTCCGGGGCGAACACCGTCGCCGTGACCGTAATGACGCTATCTGGCACGTCTTCATACAGGTCCTCTGCTGTCGGGAAGCCGGCCGCAGGGATCCGGCAGCTCCATCCGAAGAAGGCCGCCCCCCTACCCGAATGCCGGTCGGCTGCAGCAGGCCGCGGACGTATGGGCAAACAAGCGCCAGCGGTGGGGCGCCTGGCCGTTCGTTGTACACCGCGCAGGCCGGGCTTTGCCGCCAGGGGAGCGACGCGAGAGGCTGGCGAAGGAACGGTTCAGGCCGCGTCGGGGGCGCCCTGGTGGGCGCTGAGCGCGTCGGCGGTGCTCGGGTAATGGGGCAGGAGGCTGTCCACTCCGGTGAGGGCGAGCATGCGCATCAGCCGGTCGGGGACGGCGGCCAGGGCCAGGGAGCCGCCCGCATCCTGGGCGCCGTGCCAGATGCCGATCAGGGCGCTGAGGCCGGCGGAGTCACAAAAGCCCACCCCCGACAGGTCCAGGATCAAGTGGTGGTGGCCCTGGTCGATCAGCTCCAGCGCGCAGGTACGCAAGCCGGGTGCGGTATGCAGGTCGATCTCGCCGGTGACGGTGGCGACCGCCGCGGGACCGGGGGTGGCGGTCAAGGTCAGCTCGATGTCGTCGGTCATGGCGGTCAGTGCTCCTCCCCGTCGGGCGCGGCGGTGGTGTGGGCGGTGAATCCGGCCCCCGTTGCGGCGGCGGCCTGGTCGGGAGCGGGAACCGACAGAGCCAGCAGGGCGACGTCGTCACTCGCGCCCTCGGGCAGGGCGTCCAGCAGACCGACGGTGTCCTGGACCAACTGCGCCGCCCCACACGAGGCGGGACGAGCGGTGAGGAAGGCGGTCAGGCCCTCGTCACCGAGCATGGTGCCGGTGCTGGTGTGTGCTTCGGTCAGGCCGTCGGTGTAGAGGAGCAGGGCCTGACCTGGGGCGAGGTGGAGGGTGGTGGAGGCGAAGCGGGCGCCGGGAAAGGCCCCGATGAGCATGCCGCCCTTGGGACTGACCCCTTCCACCCGCGTGTGCGTGGCGGCCCCGGCTTCGGGCGGGGCGGGGCTGAGGTGGTAGGCCGGGGGGTGCCCACCGGTGGCCAGCTCCACGGTGAAGCCCCCGGCCGCATCAGGGGTGAGGGTGGCGAAGAAAGCTGTGCAGAACCGGCTGCCCGCCCACACATCGGCCAGCAGGGCGCTGTTCAGGGCCTCAAGTACCGCGACGGGATCGTCCGTGTGCTGGGCGGAGGCCCGCAGGGTGTAGCGGGCCAGGGAGGTGATAGTGGCCGCCTCAGCGCCCTTGCCGCATACGTCCCCCAGGAACAATCCCCACTTCCCGGCGGGCAGGGGGAAGACGTCGTAGAAGTCACCGCCCACGTCGTGCACGGACGCGGTGTGGTAGTGACAGGCCAGCTCCAGGCCGGGCACCGTCGGCAGCGCCGGCGGCAGCAGAGTGCGCTGCAAGGTGGAGGCGAAGGAGGCAATCGCCGCCTTGTCCCTCTCCGCCTGCTCCCGGGCCGCCCGCTCAGCCTCGGCGGCCCGCTGCTCCTGGCGCACGGTGCGCAGCGCGGACAGGCGCAGCTCCATCTCGTCCATCACGATCGCCGCCAGATCGGTCAGGGTGGCAGTCTGTTCGGAGGTGATGGAGCGGGGCTTGGTATCCAAGACGTTCACCGTGCCCAACTTGTGCCCGTCCGTCGTGGTGATCGGCGCGGCGGCGTAGAACCGCACGCCGAGCGGCCCGGTGACCAGCGGGTTGCCGCAGGCGACGTCGTCGAGCAGAGTGTCGGGAATCACCAGCGCATCGTCCCGCAGGACCGCGGAGCCGCACAGGCCCGGGTCCCGGCCGATCTCGCTGACCCCGTCCAGGCCGTGCGCGGCCTTGAACCAGATCCGGTCCTCGTCCACGATCGTCACCGTCGCCACGGGGACGTCGAACAGGCGGGCTGCCAGCGCAGCCACCCGGTCGAACGCGCCGTCGGGCGGGGTGTCGAGGATGTCGTAGCGGCGCACCGCCTCCATCCGCCCGACCTCGACGACCTCGTCGGGCACCAGATGCAGGCGCTTGTCAGTAGCGCCCTCCTCGGATGCCGAAGCCTGCTCGGGCATCGGCCTTCCACCTCCTAGACATCCCGCAGCCACCAGGCGCGGCGCGGGCCAGCGGAAAGCCTAAGCGGAACGGAATGTGCGAAGGCCATCGGGTGGCACCTCACAGGATCACCACCGATGACGACGCGCACTGCTGCCCGGTGAAACCCGGCGACAGCACAGGCAGTTCGCCCGTTTCCCGACCGCTCCGCAGTACTGACGGGCCACTCCCACCGACGCGGTGCCGCACTTGGGGAACGACACATCGTCGATCACCCACACCTCGGGCATGATCGCCTCGGACAGCCGCCCGGCGATCCGCTGCCGGACCGGCAGCGGATCCCACGGCGACTGATTCACGAACTGCTGCAGGGCCTGCATGTTCCCCTCTGGCAGACGCTCGGCCATCGGCTGGATCGACTACCGTCGGCCGTCCAGCATCAGACCCCGCAGATAACACCCACCCCACCGCCGCTGATCCCGCCGCGGCAACGACCCGAACACATCGGCCACGAACTCCGTAACTCACCCCGGAGCCGTTCCACTTCCCCCAACCTCATACCCGGGAACATGCCCACAACCAGGCAAGATCACCCGACGTAACGAAGTACCACTAGGGGTGGACCTGATGTTCCCGGCATTCGGCCCTAGGAACAAGTCGGTCGTGTTCTCATCGAGGACTCCCCACAGTCGCTGCTGTGACAAGCACATGGAGACGGCTGACCGACCGTCTGGCGGGGAAGACCGAGCCAGAGCCCCTGTGGACGGAGGGCGTGCCGGACCACCTCGAGGTGCCCATCCGTGAATGGCTGTACGAGGTCCTGCGCACGTACGACATGGCGACCCCCGTGGCAGTGCGGCTGAAGCTGCCCTCCCGGATCCTCAAGAGTCGCGACCCCTATGCAGAGCTGGCCACACTCGACGACCCTAAAAATCCGATGCTCCGACTGGAGATCATCGACGCGACGCTGAGCTGCATGCAGCAGGCGTTGCAGGGGGCACGCTGGAACCACCTCCAAACGGCAGCTTCCATCGCCCGCCATCTGGAAGGCATCCTGCGCGAGGGCGAGCGCCGGATTGACGAGACGCTCCACGCCACCTACGACAAGGCCGTCGAAGCTGGGGCTTCGAAGGCAGAGACGGCGGCCGATCATCTCCGTGCGGCGTTCACTGAGGCGTACGGAATCAAGCCCGACCCGAGCGCCGCCTACTCGCGTGCCATCAAGGCCGTCGAGGCCGTAGCGAACCCGCTCTTCCTGCCCAACGCACCGGAGCCCACCCTCGGCAAGGTGCGCGCCCATCTGGATCAGGGACGGCACAAGTACGAGATGGTCATCGCCGACAAGACGGGGGCGCCCGCAGACATTGACGCGGTCGTCGCGATGATCAGCCTGCTCTGGTACGGACAGCGGGACCGCCACGAGGGAGGACCAACCAGCGCCCCCGTGACCCTGGAGGCTGCGGAAACGGCCGTGCACACGGCCGCGATCCTGGTCCACTGGATCTCCAGCGGCAGCATCCGGAAGAAGTAGCTGAAGAGCCCCCGCGGCACACGCTACGAGTCGAGCAGCTGGTTCAGGTCCGGGTAGCAGCGCAGCCGTACGCCGGGTTGACCGGCGTCCCGCGTCGTCTGCTCCGCTGTGGCCGTTGCCCACCGTTCGGCCAGCAGCTGCTGGAAGGTCAGAGCGGTGGCGTCGTCGGCGGCCGCGACATCGACGACGAGCAGGCCTGGCTCACTCACGTGCGCCTCATTGATCGGGTGCATGTACGGCACTACACCCGGGCGCCCGGCGTGGGTTCCGTCGCGGTGGTGTCTTCACCCGCCCGAGTGGCGGGCCGTCAGGGGCTGTCGCCGCCCCAGTCCCAGCGGGCCGGGTCGCCGGGGCACGGGTCGTACAGCGCCCGGCCGCCGGGGCCGAACTGCCCGAGCTCCGTGAGGAGGGAGACACCGTCGTCGATCTCCTCCGGTGTCCGGCGGCACCGGACGCCTGCTCACCCGGCTTGGGGGCCTTGCGCCAGCCGGTCACGGCGAGCACCGCACAGCCCAGCATGACGAGGAAGCCCACGACGCTGAGCCAGACCTGCTTGGCGACCATTCCAGCCATGAGGAGCGCGATACCTACGAGGAAGCCCGCGACCGCCTGGTAGACCCGTCGCCGGGTGTACGTGCGCAGCCCGCTTCCCTCAAGCGCTGTCGCGAACTTGGGATCTTCGGCGTACAGCGCTCGCTCCATTTGCTCGAGCATGCGCTGCTCGTGCTCCGAGAGCGGCACGGAGTCCTCCTCATCGTGCAGTCGCCGGGGCGACCCGGGGGGTCCCTTCAGGATAGGCAGGGAATCGCCCCCGTGAAACCCGCCCCTCTGCGCCAATTGACCAACCGGAACCCGCCATGGGCGTCCGGCTCGCTGAGGCTTGCATTCCCCGGCGGCCGACCCGTCATGCCGGAACGGTCTCCCTCGATCATACGGCGCGCCGTCCCCATTCGGGGGGCCTGTGGCGTACTCCATGCGCAGCCAAGGCGCTGATCAGCGGTGGTGCCTCATGAGGAGGCTCAGGCCTCGACGGCCCCATCGGTCTCGCCCGTCCCGCCGGTCCCACCAGTTTCAGCGGCCCCACCGGTCTCACCCAGGACGTGGAGCTGCGTGGCCACCGAGTGGAACGCGGGGAGCTCGGCGGCGGCCTCCTCCAGCTTCAGCAGCGCTTCCAGGGCTCCGGGCTCGGTGTCCACGAGGACGCCGGGCACGAGGTCGGCGAAGACCCGGACGCCGTGCACGGCACCGACGCGCAGGCCCGCTCCCTCGACCAGGTCCGTGAGCTGCTCGGTGGTGAAGCGGCGCGGTACCGGGTCACCCGCGCCCCATCGTCCGTTCGGGTCGTCGAGCGCCTGCCGGGCCTCCTTGAAGTGCCCGGCGAGGGCGCGGGAGAGCACGGCACCACCGAGTCCCGCGGCGAGCAGGCTGAGGACGCCCTCCGGGCGCAGGGCGGCCACCGCGTTGCGGACGCCCTCGGCCGGGTCGTCCACGTATTCCAGGACGCCGTGGCACAGCACCACGTCGTAGCCACCGCGCTCGGCCACGTCGAAGAGGCCGTGGGCGTCGCCCTGGACGCCCTTGACCCGGTCGGCCACGCCGGCTTCGGCGGCCCGGCGCTCCAGGGCGAACAGGGCGTTGGGGCTGGGGTCGACGACGGTGACCCGGTGGCCGAGGCGGGCGACGGGCACCGCGAAGTTGCCGCTGCCGCCTCCGGTGTCGAGGACGTCCAGCGATTCCCGACCCGCGGCCTTGACCCGGCGGTCCAGGGCGTCCTTGAGGACCTCCCAGACCACGGCGGTACGGAGTGAGGCGCGGGGGCGCATCGGGTCCGACACGGCAGTTGACTCCTCGGCGCGGCACCGCCTCTTGCACGGCGGCGCGAACGGGGCGTCTCCCCCGGCCCCGGCCACGGGGAGGGAAGACTTCAGGCGTCCCCCACCCTATTGCCTCGGCCGCGGCGTCCGGATGCCCCGGTGCCGGGATGCACCGCGGGTCGGGCGGGCCCGGGCCGCGGTCAGCCCGCGTCCGGCATGTCACTCCCCGCTCCGGGGCCCTCCGGCTGGTCGTGGTCCGGGCGGGGCTGTGGGAGGACCGGCTGGAGGACCAGCATCCGCTCGACGAGGCGCAGGAACATCGCCACGTCGCGTATCAGGTCGTCGGCGTCCCGGCCGGTGGCCGCGCCCTGGATGCCTGCGTCGGCGCGGGCGCGGCGCCTGGCGCCCGAGGCGAACAGCGCGCTCCACTCGGCCAGTTCGGGTGCGATCTCGGGGAGCACTTCCCAGGCGCTCCGGATCTTCGCCCGGGCCCGGGGCGAGGTCTCCGGGCGGCCCCGGGCGGCGAGCACCGCCGCGGCGGTGCGCAGGGCGGCGAGGTGGGCCCGCGAGTAGCGCTCGTTCGGTGTCTCCAGGGATGTGGCCTCGTCGAGGCTGGCGCGGGCCTGGGCGAGCAGGTCGAGGGCGGCGGGCGGGGCCGTGGCCCGGCGGAGGACGGGGTGCACATCGCTCGCCGGGCCGGTCAGTGAGGGGGCAGGGCCGGTGGCGCGGCGCCGGCGGGCGGCTGCTGCGTGATAGCTGGCCATGACGAACCTCCTGTCGTCTGGTTGACGGCACGTCCGGTCACGGAGTGCCGTATGTGACCCATCGTGAGGTATGGCACTGACAATCCGTTCTGACCTGCTGTTTTGCTTCGCTCGTAGGTTCGGAGTAGCTTTTGCACTGACCAGTCAGTTCAAATTCAGGGGAGACTCGTGGGGGAACAGGCGGGAGGGGTGCGGATCGCCGCCGACGGCCTCGGAATCAAGGGGCCACGGGGGTGGGCGGTCCGCGGGATCTCCGTCGAGGCCGAGCCGGGTGCGCTCGTCGCGGTCGAGGGCCCGTCCGGGTCCGGCCGGACCTGCCTGCTGCTCGCGCTGACGGGGCGGATGAAGGTCTCGGAGGGCACGGCCGCCGTGGGCGACGCGAAGCTGCCGAAGCAGATGGCGGCCGTGCGCGGCATCAGCGCGCTGGCCCACGTCCCGGGGGTCACCGACCTCGACCCGGCGCTGACCGTCGGCGAGCACCTGCGGGAACGGGCGCTGCTCCAGCGGCGGTTCGGCGCATCGCTGCGCGGACTGCTGCGGCCCCGCGGCGAGCGGGCGGCCGAGGCCGAACAGCGCGTCGACGCCGCGCTGGAGGCGGCCGGGCTCGATCTGGAGACCCTGCCCAAGGGGCCGCGCACGGCCGTTCGGGACCTGGAGCGCCTGGAGGCGCTGCGGCTGTCGATCGCGCTCGCCCTCGTCGGCGGGCCGCGGCTGCTCGGCGTCGACGACGCCGACCTCAAGCTCTCGGAGGGTGAGCGGGAAGAGGTCCGGTCGCTGCTCAGGTCCCTGGCCGCCGCCGGGACGACGGTCGTGGCGGTGTTCGGCGAGGCGCCCGAGGGTGCCATCAGGGTCTGCACCGCACAGAGCCATGAAGACCCGGCCGCCGGGGACGACGAGCCGGACGAACACGTCCAGGCGGGCGAGGCTGATCAGCCGGACGAGACCGAGAAGGCAGACCAGGCAGACCAGGCAGACCAGGCAGACCAGGCAGACCAGGCAGACCAGGCGGACCAGGCGGACCAAGGAGAGGAGAAGGCCGATGCGATCGCCGAGACTGGCCGCGCTTGAGCTGCGCCGCTTCGGGCGGGGGAAGCTGCCGCGCGCCGCGTTGGTCGCGCTGCTGGTGCTGCCGCTGCTGTACGGTGCGCTGTACCTGTGGTCGTTCTGGGACCCGTACGGCCGTCTGGACCGGATTCCGGTCGCGCTCGTGAACGACGACAAGGGGGCGACCGCCGACGGGAAGAAGATCACGGCGGGCGACGACATCACGAAGGGCCTGCGTGACAGCAAGACCTTCGACTGGCAGGAGGTGAGCGCCGCCGAGGCCCGCAGGGGCGTCGAGGACGGCAGCTACTACCTCTCGCTCACCCTGCCCGCCGACTTCAGCGAGCGGATCGCCTCCAGCTCCGGCAACAGCCCGGAGACCGGCGCCCTCCAGGTGCGCACGAACGACGCGAACAACTACATCGTCGGCCAGATCTCCCGCACGGTCTTCAGCGAGGTGCGGCAGGCGGCGTCCACGAAGACGTCCCGGTCCTTCCTGGACAAGATCTTCGTGTCGTTCTCCGACATACACGGCAAGACCGTGAAGGCGGCGAAGGGCGCCGAGCGGCTCAACGGGGGTATCGGCAAAGCCGAGAAGGGCTCCAAGGACCTCGCCGACGGCCTGAAGGACGCCAAGGGCGGCAGCGGCAAGCTCGCCACCGGCCTGAAGAAGCTCCACACGGGCGCGGGCGACCTTGAGGACGGCTCGAAGCGGGTCGCGGAGGGCACCCAGAAGCTCGCCGACCGGGTCAACGGCACCGCCGACAAGGTCGGCCCCTTCCTCAAGGGCAACGAGAAGACCATCGGGGACACCGCCCAGCTGGTGGCCGACTCCTCCGGGGTGATCCGCAAGCACCTGGACACCCTGGTGAAGACGGCCCCGACCGCCGCCAAGGGCGCCCGGGCGGCCTCCGGCACGCTGAACGACGTCTACGCCAGGCGCTGCGACGATCCCGTCCTGCCCGACCCGGCCTGCTCCGACCTGAAGAAGGCCAAGGACGCGGCCGCCGACGTGACCACCATCGCGGACGACCTCAACACGCTGATCGCGGACCACGACGGCGACCTCGACAAGCTCGACAAGAACCTCGCCACCCTCCAGAAGCAGTCCCAGGCCCTCGCGAACCGCGCACCGCACCTCTCCGAGGACCTCACCGACGCCGTCAAGAAGATCAACGCCCTGAACGACGGGGCGGCCGAGGTCGCCGCCGGTGCGAAGAAGCTGCACAAGGGGATCGGCACGGCGAAGACCGGGGCCGTCGGCCTGGACAAGGGCATCGGCAAACTCAAGACGGGCGCGGACGACCTCAACGGCGGCATCTTCAAGCTCGTCGACGGCTCCGGGAAGCTCGCCGGCGGCCTGCACGACGGGGCGGAGAAGATCCCGGACTACAACGAGCAGGACCGCGACCGGCGCACCGAGGTCATGGCCGACCCCGTGCGGCTCGCCTCCCAGGATCTGCACAAGGCGCCCAACTACGGCACCGGCTTCGCGCCGTACTTCATCCCGCTGTCCCTGTGGGTGGGTGCGATGGTGGCGTACATGCTGATCGCGCCCATGAACCGGCGGGCGCTGGCGGCGGGAGCCCCGGCGTGGCGGATCGCGCTGTCGGGCTGGCTGCCGGTGGTGGCGATCGGGGTGCTGCAGACGGTGGCGCTGATGTCGGTGCTGCACTGGGCGGTCGGCCTGGAGATGGCCCGGGCGGCCGGGACGGTGGGCTTCCTGTTCCTGGTGACGGCGTGCTTCGCGGCGATCGTGCAGTGGCTGAACGCGCGCTTCGGGGCGGCGGGCCGGATCCTCGTGCTCGCGCTGCTGATGCTCCAGCTGACCTCGGCGGGCGGCACGTACCCCGTGCAGACCAGCCCCGGGTTCTTCAACGCGCTCCACCCGTTCCTCCCGATGAGCTACGTCGTCGAGGCACTCAGGCGGCTCATCACGGGCGGTGGACTCGAACCGGTGTGGCACGCGTGCGTGGTGCTGACGGCGTTCACCGCCGGTGCCCTCGCGCTGACCGCCGTGGCGGCCCGCCGGCGCCAGGTGTGGACGCTGGACCGGCTGCACCCGGAGCTGAGCCTGTGAACCCCACCGTCGCCTCCCCGGGAAAGGTTCCTGTGACAATCAGGGCCATGGAAAGCAGCAGTGCCGCGTCGGGCGGCAGCACGCGCCGCGAGGCCACCCGGCAGAAGCTCTACGAGGCGGCCGTCACGCTCATCGCCGAGCAGGGGTTCTCCGCCACGACCGTGGACGAGATCGCCGAGCGTGCCGGGGTCGCGAAGGGCACGGTCTACTACAACTTCGCGAGCAAGTCCGTCCTCTTCGAGGAACTGCTGCGGCACGGGGTGGGTCTGCTGACCGCCTCCCTGCGGGAGGCGGCCGAGCGGACCGCGCGGGAGGGCGGCGGCAAGGTCGACGCCCTGGACGCGATGATCCGCGCGGGGCTGGTATTCATCGACCGCTACCCGGCCTTCACCCAGCTGTACGTCGCCGAGCTGTGGCGCACCAACCGGGCCTGGCAGTCGACGCTGATGGTGGTCCGGCAGCAGGCCGTCGCGGTCGTGGAGGACGTCCTGCGCGAGGGCGTCGGCAACGGCGAGTTCAGCGAGGAGATCGACGTGCCGCTGACGGCGGCGGCACTGGTCGGCATGGTCCTGGTCGCCGCGCTCGACTGGAAGTCGTTCCAGCCGGAGCGTTCCCTGGACGACGTCCACGCGGCCCTGTCGCGGCTGCTCCAGGGGCGGGTGAGCGGCTGCCGCTGACCGCCCCTGCGGCGACCGTGCGAAAGCGCCGGTCCGCTGTGGCCGCGTCCCCCGCGGGCCACCTCGAACCGGCGCCTTCCCCACTCCCCCGTTTTCCTTCTCCTGCTCCCCCGTGCGTCCCCCCGCAGGACCCCCGTTCGGTCGTCCCCCGGTTTCTTCCGGTTCCCCCGGATCTCCCCCGTGTCTCGCTCCCGCCGACACCGCCGGCGGAAGGAGCGGATCGCGGGCCGGCTCCGTTCCGGCGCCCCGTGTCGCCGGTGCCGGAGCCGTGCCCCTCTCCGTGGCTCCACTCTCTCGTCCGCGCAGGTCGTCCCCCATCCGCGCGCGTACTCAACTGCCCGGCTAGGTATGCGTACTCAGTCCTGCGCACAGGGCCTCACGCCGCTCCGTCGCCGCCTGATGACGACCGCCTCCGCGCGCGTACTCGCAGGCCGCGGGCCGGGGCTGTCGGTGGGGGCCGATAAAGTCCCTGGCATGGCACGGATTGCGGTGATCGGCGCCGGGATGGGCGCGCTGACGGCTGCCGCCCGGCTGGCCGTCGCGGGCCACCGGGTGGCGGTGTACGAGCGGACGGACACCTACGGCGGAGCCCTGCGCCGCTTCGAGCGCGACGGGTTCTCCTTCGACACCGGCCCCGCCCTGCTGCCGCTGCCCGCCGTCTACCGCGACCTGTTCGTCAAGACCGGCAAGGAGCCGCTGGAGTCCTGTGTAGAGCTGGTCCAGGTCGACCCGTCGGCACGGCACGTGTTCGCGGACGGCACCGAGGTGTCGCTGCCGAACGCCTCGCGCGCGGGCGTCGTCGCCGCCCTGGACGAGGCGCTCGGCGCGGACGCGGGGAAGCGCTGGGGCGATTTCCTGGTCCGGGCCCGCGAGGCCTGGGACCGGACCCGCCGGCCGCTGCTGGAGGAGCCGCTGTGGCCGAACTGGCAGGTGCTGGCCGAGCGCGAGCCCTATCCGTCGGTGCCCCACAAGCGACTGCTGCGCACCCGCCGGGCCGGCACACTCGCCGAGATCGGCGCCTGGGAGCTGCGCGACCCCCGGCTCGCGGCCCTCCTGGAGAGTCATGCCCTCGGCCACGGTCTGGACCCCCGGGTCACGCCGGCTAGCGCGGCCGTTCTGCCGTACCTGGAGCACGCCTTCGGCACCTGGTACGTGCGCGGTGGCCTGCGCGAGCTGGCGCGGGCGGTGTACGAGCGGTGTCTGGCCCGGAGGGTCGAGTTCCACTTCGGCGCCGCTGTCACCGGTGTGCTGGAGAAGGACGGCCGGGCGTCGGGGGTGGAACTCGCCGGCGGGTCGGTCGCGGAGGCGGACTTGGTGGTGGCCGGTGTCACGCCCGGGGCGCTGGCCCGGTTGACGGCGGGCACCGTCGTGCGGGGCGACGGCGAAGTGCCGTCGCAGCCGGCTGCGGCGTCCCGGCTGACCCTGCTGCTGGCCCTGCGTGGCTCTCGCCCCGAGGGCACGGCACACCGCACGGTGGTGCACTCCCAGGACCGCGAGGCGGAGTTGGAGGCCCTGTTCGGCACGGCGGCCGTAGATCCCCGTCCCACGGTCACGGTGCTACGGCCCGACGACCCGGGCACCGCCCCGGCGGACCACGAGGCGGTCACGCTGACGACGGTGGTGCCCGCGGGGCCCGGCCGGGCTCCCGACGACCTCGCCGACCACATGATCACCGCCGCTGAACGCTCCGTACCGGGCCTGCGTGGCCGCCTCCTCTGGCACGAGGTGCGCACCCCGGCCGACATCGCGGACACGACGGGCGCGGAGGGTGGCGCGGTGCCCGTGCCGGCCCTGGCGGCGGGCGGCGGACGACTGCTGCACCCGTCCAACACCACGCGGGTGCCGGGTCTGTTCACCGTGGGCGGCTGGGCTCACCCCGGCGGCGGGCTGCCGCACGCGGGCATGTCGGGCGCTCTGGTGGCGGGACTGATCGTGGAGGGACCGGAGTTCCGCGGCTCGCAGTGAGCACAGCGCCCCGGCAGGGCCAGGGCCTCAGAAACGGTACTGCTCGTCGTACCCGTTCCCCTGCGGCTGCTGCCCGCCGCCCTGGTACGGGTACGGCTGCTCCGGCGGCAGTTCCTGCCCGTACTCGTCGGTGTTGCGCTGCTGCGGGACCCACACCCCGCCGGGCGGGCTGTCGCCGCCGTAGGTGCCGGAGTACTGGTCCTGGCCGTAGCTCTGCTGGCCGTAGTACTGCTGGTCGCCGTACGTGTTGTCGTACGTGCCCTGGCCGTAGTTCGACGAGCCGATGTACGGGTCGGAGTAGGCGGCGTACTGCTGCTGACCGGCGTCGTAGCCCTGCTGCTGGCCGTAGCCGGAGTAGTCGTAGGCGTAGGACTGGTCGGCGGCCTGGGCCGCGTACTGGTCGTGGGACTGCTGTTCCCCCGACTGGTACCCGTGGTCGTAGACGCCGTACGAGCCGGTGTCCTCGGGCATGGGCTGCGGCTCGTAAACAGCGGTGGTCTCGGCGGACGTCGGCTGGTGGAGGGGTCGGGCGGGGGTGAAGACGTCGTCCCGGTCGTAGTCGTCGTCCTGGCCGTGGGGGGCGGGGTCGCCGCGGTAGGCGCCGGCCTCGTCGTCGTAGCCGCCCTCGGCCTCCAGGCCGGAAACCTCCAGGGTGGGCTCCTGGCGGCCGCGCTCACCGCGGCGGCGCTTGCTGCCGCCCAGCGCGGGCGCGTTCATCGCCCAGCCGGCCGCGAAGCCGCTGCGGAACGACAGGGTGACGTAGGTCTGCCCGACCGCGAAGGCGGCCGCGCCGAGGCCGATCACGACGACCGACGGGATCAGGACGCCGACGACGACACCGAGGAACCCGGCGAAGGCCAGCAGCCGCCAGCGCAGCCGCGCCTTGTACTGCAGCAGCACCTCGCCCAGCAGCCACAGCGCGACGATGCCGAACGCGATGTAGAGGACCGCCCAGCCCATGTACGCCCCTCTCACAGTGGCCGCTACGCAGTGTGTCGTATACCGGTGCGAACGGTCTAGGCCTGCGGTGAGTGGTGCAGACCCAGATTCTCGTAGATCTCCAGTGTCGCGGTGGAGTTGTTGAGCGTGATGAAGTGCAAGCCGGGCACGCCCTCGGCGAGCAGCCGCGCACAGAACTCCGTGGCGAATTCGATCCCAATGGAGCGTACAGCGGCCGGATCGTCTTTTGCTGTGAGGATCCGCTCTTTCAGGGCGTCCGGGAACGTGGCGTTGGTGAGGGATCCGATCCGTTCCAGCGTCTTCACGCTCGCGATCGGCATGATCTCGGGGATGATCGGAGTGTCGCAGCCGGCGGCCGAGACCCGGTCACGCAGCCGGAGGTAGTCCTCGGGCTGGAAGAACATCTGCGTGATGGCGTAGTCCGCGCCCGCTCGGCACTTGTCGACGAAGTGGCGGACGTCGGTGTCCCAGTCGCACGAGCGGGGGTGCATCGCCGGGAAGGCGGCGACGCCCACGCAGAAGTCGCCGGAGGCCTTGATCAGCTCGACGAGTTCGGCGGCATAGGCCAGGCCCCGGGGGTGCGGCACCCACTCGCCCATCGGGTCGCCGGGCGGGTCACCGCGCAGGGCCAGCATGTTGCGGATGCCGGCGTCGGCGTACTGGCCGATGATGTTGCGCAGGTCGGCCACCGAGTGGTCGACCGCGGTGAGGTGGGCGATCGGGGTGAGGGTGGTGTCGGAGGCGATCGCCTCGGTCGCCTTGACCGTGCCCGCGCGGGTGGAACCGCCCGCGCCGTAGGTCACGGAGACGAAGTCGGGCGCCACGGCCTCGACCCGGCGCAGCGCGTTCCACAGGTTCCGTTCGCCCTTCGGGGTCTTGGGGGCGTAGAACTCGAACGAGTACGTCGTCTTGCCGGCTGCGAGCATGTCGCGCACGGTGCGGGCGTGGTCCGACCTGATGGATGCGGTGCCGAGGGCCATACCGGCAGGTTAGCCAGGGGCGGTCGGTCCCCCAACCGGGGGCCGACTTTTGCCCGAATTGTCCACTTGTTGTCCATCCCTTGGACAAGTCGGCGGAACTACGCCTCCCGCAGCCGCTTCGCGAACTCGGCCGCCGCGGCCGCGGGGTCGTCCGCCTCGGTGATCGCCCGGACGACGACGACGCGCCGGGCGCCCGCCTCCAGGACCTGGTCGAGATTGCCGAGGTCGATGCCGCCGATGGCGAACCAGGGGCGGTCGGTGCCGAGGGCGGCGGTGTGGCGGACGAGGTCCAGGCCGGGGGCGTGACGGCCGGGCTTGGTGGGCGTCGGCCAGCACGGGCCGGTGCAGAAGTAGTCCACGCCCTGCTGGACGGCGGCCGCTTCGGCCTCGGACGCGGCGTGGGTGGAACGGCCGATCAGGACGTCGTCGCCGAGGAGCGCACGGGCCGCGGGGACCGGGAGGTCGCCCTGGCCGAGGTGCAGGACGTCGGAGCCGGCGGCGTGGGCGACGTCCGCACGGTCGTTGACCGCGAGGAGCTTTCCGTGCCGGGCACAGGCGTCGGCGAAGACGGCCAGGTGCTCCAGTTCCTCGGCGGCCTCCATGCCCTTGTCCCGCAACTGCACGATGTCGACCCCGCCGGTCAGCACGGCGTCGAGGAAGTCCCCGAGGTCGCCCTGTCGCTTGCGCGCGTCGGTGCAGAGGTAGACCCGGGCGTCGTCGAGCTGGGCCCGTGCGGTGGCGGCGATGCCGGTCATGCGTGTCCCCCTGGGTGTCGTGGCGTGCGGGTGGGCCCGCGTGGGCGGCGTGCGTGGGCGTCCGGCGAGGGACGCACCTGTCCCGCCGCGAACGCCTCGGGCACCTGCAATTTGACATGGTTCGGCCCGGAATTGCGATATATGGATTGTCTCCGGTGCCCGAACTCGGAGATTTCGGTTTACGACCGGCGATGACGCTGCGAGCGAAGGTGATTCTGGTGAAGAAGGTGGCCGCCGGAGAGGGCGTCTCCTACGGGCATCAGTGGGTCGCACCGCACGACACCACTCTTGCGCTGCTTCCCGTCGGCTACGCCGACGGTTTGTGTCGCTCACTGAGTGGCAAGTTCGAAGTGCAGTTGGGCGGTAAGCGTCGCCGGGCCGTCGGGCGAATCTGCATGGACCAGGTATTGGTGGACCTGGGTCCGGACGGTGACGGAGTTCGCGAAGGCGACACCGCGATCTTCTTCGGCAACGGCGATCACGGCGAACCCAACGCGCAGGCCTGGGCCGACGTACTCGACACCATTCACTACGAGGTCGTGACCGGTATACGTGGACGCACTGTGCGTACATACATCGGGGGACCAACGCGGCCTCGACGGCTTCGGACGTGACTTCCTCGGCCAGATCGAGGTCACAGCGAACATCGAAGCCATCGCAGCCGGCGGCCTGAACCTCTCTGTTGACGACCTGTTCGACCTCGGGCCCATTCGCGAAGTCCACGAAGAAAATCCAGACCTGGCGCTGGCATAGAGCACTCCCTTGTCCAACACACTGTTTTCGCAACCGAAAGGCCCTGAAATGTCCTCTCCCACAACCCCGGACCTCGTCGTCACCGGCGGAACCGTTATCTCCCACGACGGTCGCCGCCGCCAGGACATCGCGGTCGCCGATGGGCGCATCCTCGCAGTCGGCGACAATCTCCTCGCCCCGGGAGTGCCGACCATCGACGCGACGGGGTTGCTCGTTCTCCCAGGATTGGTGGACATGCACGTCCATCTGCGCGAGCCCGGAATGACCGAAAAGGAAGACTTCGCGAGCGGCACGTCGGCTGCAGCTGCGGGCGGCGTCACGACCGTCGTCGACATGCCCAACACCAAACCCCCCGTCGCGACGGCCGAGCGATACCGGCAGAAGCTGGACCTGGTGAAGAACAAGGCGTACGTGGACTTCGGGCTCTACGGGATGCTCGATCACGCCAACTCCGACGAGATCGCGGACATGGCGGAGCTGGGCGCCATGGGACTCAAACTGTTCATGGGTCAGACGACGGGTGACAACCGCTGCCCCAACGACGCCGCGATCTTCCGTGGACTCGAAGCTGCCGCTGCCGCCGATCTTGTCGTGGGCGTGCACGCGGAGAACGATCACCTGCTGCGCATGTTCGGTGACCGCCTCCAAGCGTCCGGTCGTAAGGATCCGCGCGCACACCTCGAAGGCCGGCCCGCCTTCGTCGAGGTCGAGGCCATTACTCGCATCATCACGATGGCAACCGAAGCGAAGACCAAACTGCACATCCATCACCTATCGACGGCCGTCGGACTCCAGCGGGTGATGGATCTGCGTGCGCAGGGGCATCGGGTCAGTGTCGAAGCACTTGTCTCGCACCTGTTCCTCGACGCGGATGCCTACGACACCTACGGGAACTTGATCAAGCTCAACCCGCCGATTCGCCCGGCCTCCGACGTGGCCGCATTGTGGGACGGGATCGACCGCGGGGACGTCGACATCATTGCCACCGATCATGCCCCGCACACCGTCGACGAGCAGGCCGAGACAGATGTGTGGAAGGCGTACGGCGGATTCATCGGCGTGGAAACGATGCTTCCGTTGATGCTCACCGCCGCTGCGCAGGGAAAGCTGACCGTCGAAGACATCGTCCGCCTGTGCTCCTACACTCCGGCGCAGCGCTGGTCGATGGCGAACAAAGGTCAGATCGCGCCCGGCTTCGATGCCGATTTCGTCCTCGTCGACGCCGGAGCCGAGGTTGTTCTCGACCAGAACTCGCTCCACTCCAAGCACAACGTCACTCCGTACGACGGTTGGGCGCTCACCGGCAGTGTTGTCGCGACGTACCTGCGCGGCGGCCTTGTCTACGAGAAGGGAGAAGTGGTCGGCGCACCCCGCGGCCGTCAGGTCCAGCCGGCGCGAACGCCTGCCGATTCCGTGCGCTGACTTGCCGATCCGCGAACAATGACAATCCAGCACAACAGACGAGGAGAGCGCGTGAGCGACATACAGGCAACACTGCTCGGAGATACCGGTTCCGCCACTATCCGTGCCGCGGTTGAGCGTTGCGTCGACGAAGTACATGGTGGGTCCACCGGTTCACCGTCTACCGACCCCGCTGCGATCGCCGGGATAGGCACCACAGCGGCGCATGCGTTGAAAGGTCGACTGCTCCTCGATGCGCTGGCGGACTACGGCGTCGAACTGGATGGGACACTGCCATTCGACAATCCCGAGGCGCTACTGGCGAATCCTGCGTGGACACTCGCGCTCGTTCTCAGTCCGTGGAAGCAGTCGGTCGCAACGTATTTGGCGATGTCAACTCCGTCCGCCGTGCGAACCGGTGTCGTCGACACGATAGTTCGTGAGTCGAGGGGCGAGGTTGGAGTCAACACCAACAGTTGGGCATCTCAGGCGGCGATGGAAACGCTGATGGGTGGCCGGACACCGTCGTCGATTCTGATTCTCGGGTCCGGCGGTTCGTCGAACTCGGTAGCGTTGGCGTGCCGCCGGGCGTGGCCGGGTGTGCGACTGATCGGCAGTGCCCGCAATCTCGACGCTGCAGTGGTGTGGGCGCAGCGATTCGACGCCGAGTTCGCAGCACCTGCTGACGTCTCCGCGCTGCTCGGCCCGGGCACGCCGTCGTTGCTGGTCAATACGACCACGTGGGGTGAGACGGACGCCTCCGAGGAGTCGCCGTTCGTGTTCGACTTCTCGGCTCTCGTATCTCCGGGCAACCAGTTCTTCGATCTGAACAATCGGGTGAGCGCCTTGCAGAGCACTGCGCTGTCGGCAGGTATGAACGTGATGTCCGGAACATTCATGCAGCGCGCCACCAACGCTTGCCGGGCAGCACTGTCGAAAGCGAGGACGACCCTGTGAGCCCGTTGGACAGCATGATCGTGAGCCGTAGCGGCGATCCTGTCAGTGCACGCGAACGTGTATATCTGTATCTCCGGCAACAGATCACCACCGGTGAATTCAGTGGCGGAACCCGCTTGACCGAGGAGCAGATCGCCGACGAGCTCGGTGTGAGCCGGACTCCCATCCGAGAAGCATTGCAGCGGTTGACAAGTGAAGGTCTTGTCGAACGCGTTCGGCGTGGTCAGCTCATCGTCGTGGATGTCGATGCGCAGGCACGTGCCGAGCTTCACGAACTCCGAGTCGCATTCGACCAAGTGGCTGCCAGACTCATCACCGCGAAAACCTCGAGCGTGGACTGGGATTCGCTGTACGCGATGCTGACACCGCTCGATAGTGCACTGAGTGAATTCGGGTAACCTGCTGTCCTGTTTCACAGAAGACTCTCAGCTGCGTGGCAGGCAGGAGAGTGAAACAGCAGGGAGAACGAGCTGGCACCGGGGCGGGGAGAACCTCGGAGTTTGCTCCAGAGGGGGATAGCCATGCCACGTGTACGGCGAGACTCAGGCAGGCGTTCCAGGCGGGCGATGCTTGGCCTTCAGATACGCGCGTTTCACCTGCGCCTCAGAAATCCCCAACGCTGCGGTCAATGCGGCCGCGATTTTGTCGGTGAGGGCGATCTCACCGCGTTCGATGCGCGTGATCGTCGTGGTCGTCAGCCCGCACACTTTGCCGAGCTGGGGTTGGGTAAGTCCGACCAAGCACCGATAGTCGCTCAGATAACGCTGCTCAGGATCCGTGACGACGACATCGCCGATCTCGATGTTCAACACTTTCGCAGCCCTGGCCAGGAAATCGATCTGAGGAGACGTGGCTCCGATCTCCCAATTGTGGATGGTCGCGGCCGTCGTGTCAGCCAGGCGGGCGAGATCGCCACGAGACATGCCAGCTGCCTTGCGAGCAACTGCGAATGCTTTTTTATCGAAGCCGCGCAGGACGTTGCGGCTCATCGGGTTGGTCCGTCCATCGCTAGACACCATGCCGCAACCCTTCTAATATGCCACCCAGATTGGCTTTTAGATTTGTCACCAAGATTGACAATAATTGTGGCGAACCTACGGCCACCGAAAAGCCGCAGCAAACCGTTCCGCAGCGCAGTTGACGCCAGCCAGTCCAGGTCCCGTCCTACTGTCCCCGTACGACCTGCCCACCTCGTCCACTCGTCCACTGTGAAGGACCACCACACATGGCATCCCTACTGACCAAAAAGATCGATTCCATCCGCTCGTCCGGTGACAAACCACCAGCACATAACGGCGCAGACCCGGATGGCCCACCTGATCTGACTACCCGTGCGCGTGTTCGTCGACGCCCGATCTACTTGGCCGTGGGCATTGCCCTTGTCGTCGTCGCTGTGATCGGGATGCTCGCCGCTGTGAGTGCTATGCGCGCCACCACGGATGTCCTCGTGCTCGCCCGCGACGTCCAACAGGGTCAAGTCATCGAGTCGAAGGACCTCACGGTGAAGACCGTCAACGTCGACGCGGACCTGGGTGCGCTCTCAGCAGGTGAACGCGGCCGTGTCATCGGCATGAGCGCCGGCACGCGTCTGCCGGCCGGATCCGTATTGATGCCTGCAGCTGTCACCGACCAGGTAGTACCCGGGGAAGGCCTGACGATGGTCGGCATCACCGTGGGATACCCACACCTACCGTCGGAAGCGATTGTCCCCGGAGACATGATCCGCGTCGTAGACACACCCCGCGAGGGCGACGATCCGCCCGTCACAGGACCCGTCAACACGAAGGCGCAGGTCTACTCGATGACCGTTATCGCGGAAGCGGGCGAAACCACTCTCAATCTGCTGGTCCCGGAAGCTGAAGCGAATTGGGTCGCGGCGCGTGCCGCGACGAAGCGCGTGTCCATCGTCCTCGACAACCGAGTGCGGTGACTATCGATGTATCTCGCACTCATCTCTGCATCCGGGGCGCCAGGGGTCTCCACGACAGCATTAGCTCTGGCCTTGAATTCACCGAGTAGCAACACGCTCTTGGTTGAAGCTGACCCCATCGGCTCCTCGCCGGTGCTCGCCGGATACCTGCTCGGAGGCCGCTACCACGACAAATCGTTGATCAACCTCGTCGACGCCAACCGTCACGGACGCCTCAAATCAGCGCTGGCCGCCGAGGTGATCACCTTCCCCCCGAGGAGATCGTGGCGCTCGCCGACCGCTGCCTGATCGTCGCGCAGGGACGG
>NZ_JBEOXI010000109.1:0-26214 GCF_040296465.1 Streptomyces sp. NPDC002130 | reverse complement strand
GATGCGGCTGCCGGGACTCGCCTGGCTGGAGATGTACGCCGAGACCGACGACGACGGCCGCACCCGCTACCGGCAGCGCGCCCTGTTCCATCCGCGCGGTCTGCTGGGCCACGCCTACTGGTGGAGCGTCGCCCCGTTCCACGCCGCCGTGTTCGGCGGCATGGCCCGCAACATCGCCCGGGCCGCGTCCGAGGGCACCGGCGGACGCCGCGGGGCCTCGCGCATCCGACGGGCCCGCGAGCGGCGAAGTGTCCGGCAGCAACGAACGGCATCCGCACCACCGCACCAGGAGTGACACCATGACCGTCGCGGTCGTCCTGTTCACCTCGGACCTGCGTCTGCACGACCATCCGCCCCTGCACGCCGCGCTGAACTCGGCCGACGAGGTGGTGCCCCTGTTCGTCCGCGACCCCGCCGTGCACGCCGCCGGCTTCGACGTGCCCAACCGCGCCGCCTTCCTCGCCGACTGCCTGGCCGACCTCGACTCCTCGCTGCGCCGCCTCGGCGGACGGCTGGTGGTGCGCAGCGGGCCGGTCGCCCGCGAGGTCCGCGCGGTCGCCGCCGCGTGCGGTGCCACGGAGGTGCACATGGCGGCGGGGGTCACCGGCTTCGCCCACCGCCGTGAGGAGCGGCTGCGCAGAGAACTCGAAGCCGACCGGGTCGCGCTGCGGGTGCACGACAGCGTGGTCACCGCCGTCGCGCCGGGGGCAGTGACACCGCTCGGCTCGGACCACTTCGCCGTGTTCACCCCCTACATGCGCCGCTGGTCCAAGGAGCCGCTGCGCGACCTCCTGCCCGTGCCGCGTGCGGTGCGGGTCCCCGGCACGGCTCGCGGCGAGGAACCGCCGTCCCGCCCGGAGGCGGCGGACCTGTCACCGGGCCTCCCGGCCGGCGGGGAGTCGGCGGGGCGGGACAGGTTCGCGCGATGGGCGGACACCGGTCTGCCCCGGTACGAGGAACGGCACGACGACCTGGCCGGTGACGCGACCTCACGCCTGTCGCCGTACCTCCACTTCGGTGCGCTCTCGCCGGTGGAGGTCGTCCGGCGGGCCCGCGAGCGGGGCGGTGCCGGGGCGGAGGCGTTCGTCCGCCAGTTGTGCTGGCGCGACTTCCACCACCAGGTCCTCGCGGCCCGGCCCGAGGTGTCCGTGCGGGACTACCGCTCCCGGGACGACCGGTGGCGCGGCGAGGAGGAGGCCGCCGAGGACATCGCCGCGTGGCGGGAAGGCCGCACCGGCTATCCCGTGGTCGACGCGGGCATGCGCCAGCTGCGCCACGAGGGCTGGGTGCACAACCGGGCGCGGCTGCTGGTGGCGAGCTTCCTGACCAAGACGCTGTACGTGGACTGGCGGATCGGCGCCCGGTACTTCCTCCGGTACCTGGTGGACGGCGACCTCGTGAACAACCAGCTGAACTGGCAGTGGGTCGCCGGCACAGGCACCGACACCCGGCCCCACCGCGTCCTCAACCCCGTGCTCCAGGGCAAGCGCTACGACCCGGACGGCACCTACGTACGCCGCTGGGTGCCGGAACTGGCGGACGTCGCCGGCGCCGCGGTGCACGAACCCTGGCGGCTGCCGGACGACGAGCGGGCCCTGCTGCGCTATCCGGCGCCGCTCCTCGACCTCGGCGAGGGCCTGGCCCGCTTCCGGCAGGCCCGGGAGCGCGACTGAGAGCCCTGGAACCCGGCGCATCCGAAACACCGCTCCCCGCGGAAGCACTGATGTGCGGATGACCGGAAGCGAGAAGGGGTTGCGCATGCTTGGACCGCGGCCGACGGTGGCCGGACCGGCGGAGCCGGACGACGCCCCGCTCACGGCTCCCGGGGCCACGCGTGCCATGGAGGCGGTCCTCGAGCGGGTGCTCGAGGCGCGGCTGCGGCAGGCACGCGACACGGATGCGGTGTTCACCCACGACATGGCCGAGCGCGTCGCCGCGTTCGTCCGGCGGGGCGGCAAGCGGCTGCGGACGGCGTTCGTGTGGTGCGGCTGGCGGGCCGCGGGCGGCTCCGGTGACCCGGACGCCGTACTGCGTACGGGGGTCGCCCTCGAACTGCTGCAGGCCTGCGCCCTCATCCACGACGACGTGATGGACGGATCACCGCTGCGCCGGGGCGGGCCCGCGATGCACGTGGACTTCGCCCACGGGCACCGGGCCGGCCGGACGAACGGCCGGGCGAACGGGACCGCCGAGGCGTTCGGGACGTCGGCGGCCGTGCTCGCGGGCGATCTGGCGCTGGCGTGGGCGGACGACCTGCTGACCGAGACGGCGCTCGCCTCGCCGTACGGCCCGCGGCTGTACGAAGAATGGCGGGCCATGCGCACCGAGATGGTCGCCGGGCAGTACCGCGACCTGCGCGCGCAGGCCGGCGGCTCGTCCGGTGCCGAGGAGGCGCTGACCATCGCCGTCCTGAAGAGCGCCCGGTACACGGTCGCGCGGCCCCTGGCGCTCGGTGCGTCGCTGGCCGGTGCGGACGCGCGGACCCTGGGCGCGCTGCGGGCGGCGGGCCGGTGCGCGGGGCTGGCCTTCCAGCTGCGCGACGATCTCCTCGGCGCGTTCGGGGACCCGGCGCTGACCGGCAAACCGGCCGACGAGGACCTGCGCTCCCGCAAGCTGACCCCGATGCTCGCCGTCGCCGTCCGGCTCGCGGAGGCCGGCGGCGACCAGGACGCGGCCGCCGCGCTCGCCCCGGACGCGGACGCGCTGCCGGGACACACCGTCGAGCGGATGCGGGCGGCCCTGGAACGGACGGGCGCCCGGGCCGAGATGGAGTCGAGGATCGCGGACCTGGCGGCCGCCGGTCTGCGGCGCTTCGAGGCGACCGGCGCGGCCCCCGCCGTACAGCGGGAGTTCGCCGCCCTGGTCGAGCGGGCCTCGGGCGTCGCCCCGCAGCACGCGCGGGAGCTCGTATGAGGACGGTGACGGGCCCGACGGACCATGTCGTCGTGGTCGGCGCCGGTCTGTCCGGACTGGCGTGCGCCCTGCACCTGCTGGGCGCCGGACGGCGGGTCACGCTCGTCGAACGGGACGCCGGCCCGGGCGGGAGGGCCGGACGGGTCGGGCTCGGCGACTACCTGGTGGACACCGGGCCCACCGTGCTGACGATGCCGCATCTGGCCGACGAGGCGTTCACGGCGGTCGGCGAGCGCCTCGACCGGCACGTGGAGCTGGTGGCCCTGCACCCCGCCTACCGGGCCGGCTTCGCGGACGGGTCCTCGCTCGACGTGCACACCGACGCCGACGCCATGGAGGCGGAGGTGCGGCGCTTCGCCGGACCGGCGGAAGCGGCGGGTTACCGCAGGCTGCGGGAGTGGCTGGAGCGGCTGTACCGGGCACAGATGCGCCGTTTCATCGACACCAACTTCGACTCGCCGTTCCAGCTCGCGCACCCGGACCTGGCCCGGCTGGCGGCGCTCGGCGGTTTCGGGCGGCTGGACGGCCGGATCGGCCGCTTCCTGTCCGACGCCCGCCTGCGCCGGGTCTTCTCCTTCCAGGCCCTGTACGCCGGTGTGGCACCGGCCAGGGCGCTCGCGGCCTACGCGGTGATCGCCTACATGGACACCGTGGCCGGTGTCTGGTTCCCCAAGGGCGGCATGCACGCGCTGCCCCGGGCGATGGCGGACGTGGCGGCCGGTGCCGGTGCGGAGCTGCGCTGGTCGGCCGAGGTGAGAGCGCTGGAGCGCTCCGCCGGACGGGTGCGGGCGGTCCGGCTCGCCTCGGGTGAGCGCATCCCGTGCGACACGGTGGTGCTGACCTGCGAACTGCCCACCGCGCACCGGCTCCTGGGCCGGGCACCCCGGCGTCCGGTACCGCTCAGGCACTCGCCGTCCGCGGTGGTCCTGCACGCCGGGACCGACCGCACCTGGCCCCAGCTGGCCCACCACACGCTGTCCTTCGGCGCCGCGTGGGAGCGCACCTTCGACGAACTGACCCGCTCGGGAGCGCTGATGAGCGACCCGTCGCTGCTGATCACCCGTCCGACGACGCACGACGCCTCGCTGGCGCCGCCGGGCCGCCACCTCCACTACGTCCTGGCACCCTGCCCCAACACCGCCGTCGGCCCCTCCGCCACCGCCTGGCGCGACCTCGGCCCGCGCTACCGCGACCGCCTGGTCGCCGAGCTGGAACGCCGTGGCCTCGACGGTTTCGCCGCGAGCGTCGAGGAGGAACTGCTGGTGACCCCGCTCGACTGGACGGCCCAGGGTCACGCGGCGGGCAGTCCCTTCTCGGTCTCCCACACCTTCGCCCAGACCGGGCCCTTCCGGCCGCGCAACCTCGTCCGCGGGCTGGACAACGTGGTGCTCGCCGGCTGCGGGACCACCCCCGGTGTCGGCGTACCGACCGTGCTCATCAGCGGGAAACTCGCCGCCGCCCGCGTCACCGGGAGCCGTGCCCGAGCGCCCCGGGGCGGCCGAACCCCGTACCGCCGCCCGTCCACCCCGACCGGAGCAGGTACCCATGACCCGTCGTGAACTGGACGCCGCCGGGATCACCGACCCCGGCCTGCGCGCCGCCTACAGCCGGTGCCGGCTGCTCAACGCCCGCCACGGCCGGACCTACTTCCTGGCCACGCGCCTGCTGCCGCTGGAACGCCGGACGGCCGTGCACGCGCTGTACGGCTTCGCCCGCTGGGCCGACGACATCGTCGACGACCTGGACCGGCGCCTGACACCCGACGAGCGGGACCTGCTGCTGAAACGGCTGGAGGAGGATCTCTCCCATGCGCTGCGCACCGGCGGCGGGGCCGAACCGGTGGTCCGGGCCGTGGCCGACACCGCCGACCGCTACGGCATCGAGGTGGACCTGTTCGCCGACTTCCTCGCCTCGATGCGCGCCGACCTGACCGTCACGGACTACCCGACCTACGCCGACCTGCGGGCCTACATGCACGGCTCGGCCGCGGTGATCGGCCTGCAGATGCTGCCCGTGCTCGGCACGGTCGTCCCACGCGAGGAGGCGGCACCGCACGCGGCGGCCCTCGGGGTGGCGTTCCAGCTGACCAACTTCCTGCGGGACGTGGGCGAGGACCTGGACCGCGGTCGCGTCTACCTGCCGGCGGACCTGCTGGCCTCCCACGGCGTGGACCGGCCGCTCCTGGAGTGGAGCCGGCGCAGCGGCCGCCGCGACCCGCGCATCCGGGCGGCACTCGTCGCGGCCGAGGGCCTGACCAGGGACGTGTACCGGACGGCGGAACCGGGCATCGCGATGCTCGACCCGCGGGTGCGCCCCTGCATCAGAACCGCGTTCACGCTGTACGGCGGCATCCTCGACGCGATCGCCCGGCACGACTACACCGTGCTGCACCGCCGTGCCGTGGTGCCCCGCCGGCGGCGGGCGGCCACCGCCGCGGCCGGTGTCCTGAAGGTGGCCCGCGCGCGGTGGCACGCGGCGCCCGCGGCTGCTCCGGCCGCATCGGAACGGAAGGGGCGAGGTCATGGCTGACCGAGCGGACAAGGCACGCTGGACCTCACCGCTGCGGCGGCGCCGCGGCCCCGGCTGGGCGGAGCAGACACCGACCTGGCGCGCGGCCCGTCCGGCGCTGATCGCCGACACCCTCGAACGGGCGGCGGCCAGGCCCTCCGGCAACTGGTTCGTGGTGGGCGCCTCCCGGGAGGTGCGCCCCGGCCGCCCCTCCGGCAGGACCGTCGGCGGCGTCGAGGTGGTGCTGTGGCGCTCCCCGGCGGGTGAGCTCCGGGCCGGTCCCGGCGCCTGCCCGCACCTCGGGGCACCGCTGAGGGACAGCCGGGTGGTGTGCGGCACGCTGGTGTGCCACTGGCACGGGCTGGCCCTGGACGGCTCCGCGTTCGCCGGCTGGCAGCCGTACCCCGCTCACGACGACGGGGTGCTGGTGTGGGTACGGCTGGACGCGGTGGGCGGTGAGGAGCCGTCGGAGCGGCCCGTGATCCCGGCACGGCCCGCACCGGGCAGCGGGGTGGACGCCGTGTTCACGGCGGCCGGGCGGTGCGAACCGCAGGACGTGGTGGCCAACCGGCTCGATCCGTGGCACGGGTCCTGGTTCCACCCGTACTCCTTCGTCGATCTGACGGTCGTGCGGAAGCCGCGGGGCGACGAGGACGACGCCTTCGAGGTCGACGTCTCCTTCCGGGTGGCGGGCCGTCTGGTGGTGCCGGTGCGGGCCGAGTTCACCGCGCCGGAGCCGCGCACCGTCGTCATGCGCATCACCGACGGCGAGGGCGCCACGTCCGTGGTGGAGACCCATGCCACGCCGCTGACCGCCGCACACGCCCAGCAGCCGCGGACGGCCGTGATCGAGGCGGTCGTCGCCGCTTCGGACCGACCCGGTTTCGCGTTGGCCCGCGCCGCCGCCCCCGTGCTGCGTCCGCTGATGCGGCAGACGGCCGGGCGCCTGTGGCGCGACGACCTCGCCTACGCCGAGAGGCGCTGGGAGTTGCGCAGCACCGGGCGGTTCCCGGGGTGACGTGAACCGGGTTGCGCGGCACGGGGCGTGCACCGGATGACGTGAACCCGCTTGCGCGGCACCGGGTGTGCACCGGATGACGTGAACCCGCTTGCGCGGCACCGGGCGTTTCCCGGGGTGGAACGACCCCGCCGGACGGGCCTGCGCGGAGCGGCCCGGGCCAGTCCGGCGCCCGGCGTCACCGGTGCGCCGGACGCCCCGCGAGCGCGCCGAGTGCCCGCAGCACCGGGGAGCGGCCCGCCCGGGGCACGGTCCACAGCACCTGGCCGCGAACGCCCCACCCGGCGAGCAGGGCGTTGGACGCCAAGAAGCCCGTGGTGGCGGCGCGTTCCATCAGGGCCACGGGCAGGTCGCAGCGGAGCCCGTCGCCGGCGAGTGTCAGCCACGGGTGCGGGGTCCTCACCGTGGGGCGCCTGTGGTGGGTGCCGACCGGGAAGAGCGGGCAGTCCGAGCGCCACTCGTGCCGGGCGTCGACGACCCGCGCCCGGCCGGTCTCCGGGTACACCCGGCGCAACTGCCCGAGCAGTGCGTCCTGCACGGCCCCGGGGTCCGCACCGGGGGTGACGGCGTAGGCGTGGAGTTCCACCACGGAACCCCCGTGCTTGGCGGCCCAGCGGGCGGCCTCACCCTCGTAGCGTTCCAGGACGCTGATGTTGTCGAGGCCGTCGTAGCCGCTGGTGCCGAGGAAGCCGGGGCGATCGGCGTTGACCGGCCGGTCGAGCCAGAGCCGCGAGACGAGGAACGGCGGGGCGGGGCGCAGGGCGGCGATGCCGTCACGCCAGGGGGCGGTGCCCAGGCCGGGCGAGGCGGCGACGACCCGGCTCAGTCCCGCGGTGTCGAGGGCGAGCACCACCGCGTCGTGCCGGTCGGTGCCGGTGCCGGTGCGGACCTCGGCTCCACCGGTGCCGACGGGGTCGACGCCGTGTACGGGGGTGCCGGTGCGGACGGTCGCGCCGAGCCGCCGGAGGTAGTCGCCGAGCGGCTCCCACAGGGCCTGGGGGAAGGGCTCGTCGGGCACGTCGAAGAGCAGCCCCTCCGAGGAGCCGAGGAAGTAGATGTGGAACATCAGCATCAGTTCGGCGGCGGACAGTTCGCGCGGGTCGGCGAAGAAGCTGCGCGAGAACACCTCGAAGGCCAGGTGGTGCGCGGCCTCGGGGAAGCGGACGCGTTCCAGGAAGGCGGTCGCGCTGAGGTCGTCGAAGCGCGTGTACACGTCGGGCACGCGCACGTCCGTCAGCGGCAGCGCCGCCCGGGCGTCCAGGGCGGTGAGGTCGCGCCAGCCGAAGGTGGGGCTGAGGGCGACGAAGCCGAGGGCGCTCAGGGGCGGGGTGCGCGGGACGCGGGCGAAGCTGTCGGTCAGCCCGCCGCTGTGCCGCAGGGGGTAGTCGGGCAGGGGGGTGAGGCGGGCGAGGGCGGGGTCGGTGCGCCGCAGCAGGCCGCGCAGGTTGTAGTACTGCCGGAAGAAGGCGTGGAAGCCGCGGCTCATGGTCACCTCGGAGCCGTCGGCCAGCCGGGTGCGGTACCCGGCGAGGCGGCCGCCCAGGGCGTCCTCGCGTTCGTAGAGGGTCACCCGGGCGCCGCGTTCGGCCAGTCCGGTGGCCGCGGCGAGTCCCGCGATGCCGCCGCCCACCACGGCGACGGACGGTGCGTCCCCGGGCGTGAACCGGTCCCGGCCGGGCGCCGGCATCAGGACTTCGGCCTTGCGGTCCCGGCCGCGGCGGGCGGCCGTGCGGGAGCGTGTCGGGGGGCTCTCCGTCGTGCTCGTCGCGGGACTCGTCGGAGAACTCACCGGCTGGCTCATCGGATGGCTCATCGGGTGGCTCATCGGGCGGCCCTCCCCGCCGCGGCTGATCCGTCGCGGGCGACGAACGTGTGCGTGATGCCGGTCTGCCAACCGGCGAGGGGCAGGGCCCGCGCGCCCGTGAATCCGGCCCGCGTCAGCCGCCCGGTGAAGTCGGAAGCCGTGTCGAAGTCGAGGACGCTGTGCCACAGGTGCCGGTACAGGGCCCGGTCACCGGTGAGCGTGCCCGCCGGGATGATCACCCCCTGGCACACGGCCGTCCACAGCACCCGGTGCGCGGGCGAGCCACCGAGGCTGTACTCGTGGACGGCGAGCCTCCCGCCCGGCCGCAGCAGTCCGCGCACCGTGGCGAGCACGCCGTCCGGGTCGGAGACGTTGCGGAACAGGTAGGCGGCGAAGACCGCGTCGAAAGGCCCTTCGCCGGCCGTCGCCAGCTCCTCGGCGCTCAGGTGCAGAAAGCGCACGGTGTCGGGCCAGGGCTTGGTCCGTGCCCGCCGCAGCATGCCGGCGGAGGCGTCCACCGCGGTGATCCGCGCACGGGGTGCGGCCCGTAGCAGGGCCCGGGTGGAGGCGCCGGTGCCGCAGCCCAGGTCGAGCAGGTGCAGCCCGGCCCCGTCCCCGGGGAGTCTCAGCCTGCGGGCCGAGCGCAGCAGGTCGGCCCGGTAGCCGGGGTTGAGGCCGGTGAGGCGGTCGTAGGTGCGGGACGCGTGGTCGAAGGCGCGTGCCAGGTCGCGGTCGCGCAGCAGGGTCATCGGGGGCTCTCTCCGGTTCCTGGGGCGGGGTGGGTGCGGCGGGGCAGGAAGGGCACTTCGAGGGCGGTGCGCAGCATCGGGCCCACCGGGGTGCGCAGTCCGATGCCCCACTCCTCCCGGAGCGAGGTGGCGCCGTCGAGGAAGCGCAGCAGGCGGTGCGTCGGGGTCCGGCGGAAGAGGCCGGTGAAGAACGCGGGACCGTCGATCCGGCCGGTGTCCAGGGCCCGCAGCAGCACCGCGTCCATGGCGAGCGCCCGCCGCCCGTGCGGCGCGGGCACGACCGTGCGGCCGCCTTGCAGGGCGGCGGCGACGGCCCGGCTGTGGCGCTGTACGGCCGCGAAGGTGTAGCCGGTGGCGGGGCGGGTGGCGCCGCCCGCCGTCCCGATGCGGAAGACGGCCGTACCGGTCCGCCGGGGGAAGCGGGCGTCGGTCATGGGGATGACGCCCTGCTCGGCGCTCTCCACGGCGAACTCGCCCAGGCGCAGCACCTCACGGGCGTAATGACCGAGCGCGGCCTCGTACGCCGCCGTCGTCAGCGGGCTCCGGGAGAACTCGGTGTACTCCACGAGCGCCCGGTCCGGGGCCAGCGGCAGGACGTAGCCGAAGGCGAGGCCGTGCCGCGGCTGGGGCACCCGGAAGTCCATGAGGTCGGCGACCGCCGGGTCGAACCGGTCGGTGCGGGTGCGCACGAACCAGCCGCGGAAGTGCTGCAGCAACTGCGTCCGGGCCGGTGGCAGGGCGCGCAGGGGCCGCGAGTCGAACACGAGCCCGGCGCGCAGGGTCAGTGTCCGGCCGCCGGGTGCCGTGCAGCGGACCTCGGCGCCTCCGGGTACGTCGCGCACCGCCGCCGCGGTCGCGCGCAGCAACCGTCCGCCGGGAGAGCGCGCCAGCCGCGCGTGCACCAGCCGTTCGAACGCCGTGGAACGCACCATGCGGTAGCGGGCGGGGGCCGGATCGACGGTGAGGGGGCTGCCGTCGGAGTCGTGCACCCGCAGCAGGGGCCAGGTGGCGGCGACCGCTTCACCGAAGCCGTCGTCGCCGTCGTCGTCGCCCTGCTCCCAGTAGCACCAGGTCCGCTCCGCCGGGCGTGCTGGGCCGTCCGGCGGCTCCACCACGGTCACGGTCGCGACGGCGGTCTCGACCAGCCGGTACGCGAGACTGAGGCCCGCGGCACCGCCCCCGAGGATCACCACGTCCGGCGCGCCGACAGGCCCCCGGCTCACCGGGCCCACCACACGCCGCCCATCTCCGCACCCCGCTCCCGGCCACCTCGTCGACTGTGTTCTGTCCGTTCACCGCTTCTGGCCGGCGGCCGTGTTCGGATGCAGTCGGATGCGGTCGGCCGGTGTCATCGCGACCCGGATGCAGTCGGCCGGAGTCACCGCGACACGGATGCGGTCGACCGGAGTCACCGCGACCCGGATGCAGTCGCCGGAGTCAACGCGACCCGGATGCGGTCGGCCCAGTCACCGCGGCATGACCGACTCCAGAACGGCGACGGCCTCGGCCAGCCCCGTCGGCCGCGGCAGTCCGGCTACGGTGTGGCCGGTCCAGCCGGGCCCTATCGTCAGGACGACCGGTTTGCGGCGGGCCCCGCGCACCCCCCACTCCATCGCGGCCACGTGCTGGGCCAGCGGCCGGCTGGCGGTCGTCCGGGACTGCGCCCACAGCCCCACCGCCGCGGGCCCCGTTCTGCGGACGGCCGTGACGAGGGACTCCACGGGCAGCGCGCCGCCGAACATCCGCACCGGCAGGCCGCGTTCGGCCAGTGCGGCCGCCAGTACCTCCAGTGGCAGCGTGTGGTTCTCCCCCGGCACACAGGCGAGCACGACGGTCGCGCCCGGGCGGTCGGGGGCCGCGGGCGGGGCGCCTCGCCGCAGCGCGCCGGAGACGTGCCAGGACAGGAAGTGCTCGACCTCGACGTACTTCTCACCCGAGCTCTCCCACTTGCGGCCGACCGCCTGGAGGGTCGGCATGATCACCTCGGTCCAGGCGGCGACCAGCCCGTGCTCGGCGATCGCGGACTGCAGCAGGTCGTCCAGCGCGGGGGCGTCGAGGCGCAGTGCGGCACGGGCGATGCCCTTGCATTCCTGACGCACATCCCCGAGGCGCAACCCGCTCCCCGCGCGGCTGCGGGTGGGGGTGCGGGTGCGATCCGACGGTCGCGGTGGTGTGTCGGCGGGCGGCCGACCGGGGGCCGCCGGTCCCTGTGCCGCCCCGGCGCCCCGTCGGCCCGGGGTCGGGATCGCTTCCGGGGGCGCTGGGGCAGCCGGCCCGGCCGGGTCCGCCGCTTGCGTCGCCCGGGCGGTCCGGCCGACGAGATCCTCTGCCTGGGTCGCCCGGACGTCCCGACCGGCGGGAGCCGGCGCCTGCGTCACTCGGGAGCCCCGGCCCACGGAAGCCGGCACCTGCGTCACTCGGGAGCCCCGGCCCGCCGGAGCGGCCTCCTGCGTCGTTTCGCCGAGCACCGCGCGGGCCGCCTCGGCGGGCGGTATCCCGGTCGCCGTCAGGGCGCACATCCGCTCCAGCCGGGCCACGTCCGTCGGGGTCCACCGCCGGTGCCGGCCACCGGTGTGCGCGTCGGGCCCGAGGCCGTAGCGGCGGTCCCACGTGCGGACCGTGGTGGGCGCCACCCCCAGCCGCCTGGCCACCTCGCCGGTGGTCAGTCCGCCACCGACAGGCCCGCCACCGACCGGCCCGCCCTCGCGTCCGCGGCTTTCGCCGTCCCGTTCGTGTGCACCCATACCTCCGACTGTACGACGCATAAACGACGCATGTTGAGCCGCGTCGTTTGTGCACCGAACACTGGCCTGGAGCGCAGCGGCGCGGCTCACACAGCGCGACCGGTGCGGTTCGGCAGACGGCCTTCCGTCCCCGCACGACGCACTGCAGGAGGAACCAGGCCATGATCACGAACACGCGACTCGCCGCCCCCGCCGCACCCGCGGAGGAAACGCGGTACGAGGAGGAACTGGCCCGTGGCCTCGTCGCCGCCGACGAGGAGGCGTTCGCCGCGATCTACCGGCGTTGGGGCTCGCTCGTCCACACCATGGCCACCCGACTGCTCGGTGACACCCACGAGGCGGAGGACGTGACCCAGCAGGTCTTCCTCGGCGCCTGGCACGGCCGGGCGGGCTTCCGCCCCGAACGGGGTCCGCTCGGCGCGTGGCTGGTCGGCATCACGCGCCGCAAGATCGTCGACGCGCTGGCGGCCCGGACGCGACGGCTGACGCTCATCGACTCGGCCGGCCGCGACGCGGACACCACCGGCCCCGACGAGGCGGCACCGGACCGCGTCCTGGACCGGGTGCTGCTGGTCGACGCCCTGGCTCGGCTGCCGCGCCATCAGCGGGAGGTGCTGTGCATGGCCTTCTACGAGGACCTGACCCAGGCGCAGATCGCGGAGCGGACCGGGATGCCCCTGGGGACCGTCAAGAGCCACGCCCGCCGCGGCCTGCACCGGCTGCGCATGGTGATCGAGCAGCCCTCGGCCGCCGACGCGAACCTCTAGCGGTGCCGTCGTACGCGCATCCGCGGCGGCCCCCACACCCGAAAACAGGACCGAGACTCCGCACCGTACGGAGACTCCGTTCGAAGGGATGATTCCCATGACCTCCCACACCCGCATCGCCATCGCCGCCTCGGCCGGAGCCTGCGCCCTGGCCCTCGGCGTTTCCGCTCCCGCCCTGGCCGAACAGCAGGACCAGGCCATGGTGTCCGTCTTCCACGGCATCCCCGGCCTGACCGTGGACGTGTACGCCAACGGCGACGAACTGATCGGCGACTTCAAGCCCGGCACGGTGACGGACCCGCAGTCCCTCGACGCCGGCACCTACGACATCCAGATCTTCGAAGCGGGCAAGGGCCCCGGCGGAACTCCGGCCCTGCAGAAGAAGATCGAGGTGCCCGAGGGCGCGAACGCCACGGTCGCCGCCCACCTCTCCGCCGACGGCAAACCGGAGTTGACGGCCTTCACCAACGACGTCTCCCAGGTGGACGCCGGCAAGGCCCGTCTGACGGTCCGCCACGTCGCGGCGGCCCCGGCCGTCGACGTCCGGGCCGGCGGACAGCCCGTCTTCAGCAACCTGACCAACCCGAAGGAGGACACCGCCGAGGTCGACGCGGGCACCCTCAACACCGATGTGGTGCTCGCCGGTACGGACACCGTGGCCATCGGCCCGGCCGACCTGGCGCTCGGCGAGGGCACGAGCAACGTCGTCTACGCCTGGGGCAGCGCCGACGACAAGAACCTGGCCCTGGCGACCCAGACGTTCAGCGGCATGGCGTCGTCGCCCCGCGGCGTCCCCGCGGGCGGCAGCGGTGCCGCCGTCGCACCGAACTCCTCCGACCTGAACCCGGCCTGGGCCGCCGGGGCCGGAGCGGTCGCGGTGGCGGGCGTGCTGGTGGCCCGCCGGGTCGTCCGCCGACGTGGCTGACGGTACGCGACGGCCGACGGGACCGATGCTGGCGGCTGCCGCCCTGGCAGCCGCCCTCGGCCTCCCGGCCGGGCCGTCGCAACCGGCCGCGCCGACGCCCGACTTCACGGCCACACGGTCCGGGCGGACAGCCGACCCGACGACCGCACCCTCCGGGCAGACGACCGACTCGACGACGAAGCCGGCACCGCGCACGACACCGGCCCCGCCGCCCCGCCGCGTCCTGCTGCCCCACGCGGGTGTCGATGCCCGGGTCGCTCCGGTGGGCGTGACGGACCGGGGCGAGACGGCGGTCCCCGACGACCCGTCCGTGGCCGGCTGGTACCGCCACGGCCCGGCGCCGGGCAGCGCTTCAGGTTCGGCGGTGCTCGTCGGGCACGTGGACAGCGACACCGGAGCCGTCGGCGAATTCGCCGCGCTGTACGACGTACGGCGCGGGGATCGCGTGGAGGTGCGGCGGACCGGGGCGGAACCGGTGCGGTACCGCGTCGTCTCACGCGTCACCGTCCCCAAGGACGCCCTGCCCGCCTCGGCGTTCCGCCGCACCGGCGCCCCGGTCCTCACGCTCATCACCTGCGCGCCCCCGTTCGTCCCCGAGCGGGGTGGCTACCTGTCCAACCTCGTCGTCACGGCGGAGCCCGTGAAGTCCGGGAGGACGCAGTGGCCCACGTAGAGCCCGCGCACCTGGTGGAACTGGCGCTGCGCAACGCGGCCCCGACCGAGGCCGACACCGCGGCCCTGCGTCACGTCGAGCAGTGCGCCCGTTGCGGCGACGAGCTCCGCATGCTGACCCGCGTGGTCGCGGCGGCCCGCACCGCGCAACTCGTGGACCTGCCGACGGCACCGCCGGACCGCGTCTGGCAGCGGATCAGCAGAGGCCTCTCCCCGGAGACGGACACTCACGGGCCGCCCCCACACCACCCGGACCACTGGAAGCGAGCCCTCCTCGCCCTGCTCGCTCTCGCCACCGCCGTCGGCGCAGCCGTCGTCCACCGCCGCCTGCACGAACGCTCGAGGTAGCCCCTCTCCTCCACCATGGGGCAGTGGTGTACACATGGCACACTCGGTACGCTTGAGCGCATGACGCAGTCGCTGCCCATAGAGTCCATCCGCGACGTACGTGCGCACCTGGCCGAGGTCGTGGAGCGCGCCGATCGAGACGACGTACCCACCGTGATCACCCGACGGGGCAAGCAGGTCGCCGCCGTCGTCTCCATTGAGGTGCTGCGCAAGTACCAGGAGTGGGAAGAGCGCGAGATCAACCGGATCATCGACGAGCGCATGGCCAACTCGGCACCCGGCATCCCGATCGAGGACATCATGAGGGAGACGCTGGCGCGCGGTGAGTGAGTACCGAACCGTATTCCGGCCGGAGGCGCAGGCCGAGCTCCGGAAAATCCCTCGCGACATGGCCCTGCGCATCCTGGCAAAACTGACCGAGCTGGAGAACGACCCCCTCGGCCTCAACACCACCGCGCTCGTTTCACAGCCAGAACGCCGCCGCCTGCGGGTCGGCGACTACCGCGTCGTCTACACGATCGACAACGGAGAGCTCGTGGTGTGGGTAGTCCACGTCGGGCATCGCTCAACCGTGTACGACACCTGAGCCCGACACGGGCAGACCTGCACGGTACGGACGAAGGGGCCGACTCCCGACGGAGTGGACCCCTCATGACCTGGATGTCTCATCCGCTCACACGTTGAAGCGGAACTCCACCACATCCCCGTCCTGCATCACATACTCCTTGCCCTCCATGCGCGCCTTCCCCTTCGCACGGGCCTCCGCCACCGACCCCGTCTCCACCAGGTCGTCGAAGGAGATGACCTCCGCCTTGATGAAGCCCTTCTGGAAGTCGGTGTGGATGACGCCGGCGGCCTCGGGGGCCGTGGCGCCCTTCTTGATCGTCCAGGCCCGGGATTCCTTGGGGCCGGCGGTCAGGTACGTCTGGAGCCCCAGGGTGCGGAAGCCGACGTGGGCGAGGGTCGCCAGGCCCGGCTCCTCCTGGCCGACGGACTGGAGGAGTTCCAGCGCCTCGTCCTCCTCGAGCTCGGCGAGGTCCGCCTCCAGCTTGGCGTTGAGGAAGATCGCCTCGGCCGGGGCGACCAGCGCCCGCTGCTCGTTCTTGAAGTCCTCGTCGGTCAGCTCGTCCTCGTCGACGTTGAAGACGTAGAGGAACGGCTTGGTGGTGAGCAGGTGCAGGTCGTGCAGGAGCTCCTCGTTGCCGGAGCCCTGGACGATGCCCGCGGAGAACAGCGTGTCGCCCTTCTCCAGGATCTCCTTCGCCTCCTCGACGGCCTTGACCTTCGGCGCGATGTCCTTCTTGATGCGCGACTCCTTCTGGAGGCGCGGCAGGACCTTCTCGATGGTCTGCAGGTCCGCGAGGATCAGCTCGGTGTTGATCGTCTCGATGTCGTCCTTGGGCGAGACCTTGCCGTCCACGTGCACGACGTTCTCGTCCTTGAAGGCACGGATGACCTGGCAGATGGCGTCGGACTCGCGGATGTTCGCGAGGAACTTGTTGCCGAGGCCCTCGCCCTCGGACGCGCCGCGCACGATGCCGGCGATGTCGACGAAGTCGACCGTGGCCGGGAGCACCCGCTGCGAGGAGAAGATCTCGGCCAACTTGGTGAGGCGCGGGTCGGGGACGCCGACCACGCCGACGTTCGGCTCGATGGTGGCGAACGGGTAGTTGGCCGCCAGCACGTCGTTCTTGGTCAGGGCGTTGAACAGGGTCGACTTGCCGACATTCGGCAGACCGACGATTCCGATCGTGAGCGACACGTTGCGACTTCCCGTGAGTGGAGGGCCAGGGGGCCGGTTTCCCGTGAGTGCAGGGCCAAGGGGCCAGGGGACCGGCCGATCCACCAGTCTACGGCGTGTCCGGAACCGTCCCGGCGACGTATCGAACGCTTGGCCAAGCCACGGTCGACGGTGTGTCTGAAGGGCCATTCGGCATATTGAACGACCTAAGTTGGTGCGGTGGAGCAATACAGGACGCGATCTCCCCAGTACGGACCGCGACGGGACCGGCCCAGGCCGCCCCGGCAACCCGTGCCGTCGCAGGCGGGACGGGGGGCGGGGGGTGAGCCCGTGCGTGCGGCACGGCCGCCCCGGCAGCAGCGCCGCCCGGTGCCGCTACGACGCCCCGCGCCCGCACCGGCGCCCGCCGCCGGAGGCCTGCCGAACCCCCGGCTGACCGGGCTGGGGAGCGGGCTGTTCTGCACGGTGGTGATGTTCCTGCTCGGTGTGCTCTGCACGGCCCTGTTCGGAGCGTCCCTGACGGCGTACGGCGTACTGTTCCTGCCGGTGTGCGCGCTGACGGCCCTCTGGGTGCGCCCGGGGGACCTGATGACCGCGCCCGTCGTGGTGCCCATCGCGTTCGCCGTGGGGCTGCTGCCGGCGGCCGACGGCGAGGGAGGGGCCGGCGGCACGCTGATGGGCCTGGTGACGGCGCTCGCCACGCAGGCCGGCTGGCTGTACGGAGGGACGCTGATCGCCGGGCTGATCGTGATCGTCCGGCGGATCCGGCTGGTGCACCGGCGGCGGACGGCAGGAGTCCGACCGCCGGCCTGACACCGCCTGGTCCGATACGGCCCTCACCCCGACGGCCGGTCTCACACCACCCGGCCCGAGACAGCCCCCGCCCCGGCCACAGGCCTGACACCACCGGCCCGAGACAGCCCCCGCCCCGGCCACAGGCCTGACACCACCGGCCCGAAACAGCCCACGCGCCAACCACCCGCCTGACACCACCCGGCCCGAGCAGCCCCCGCGCCGGCCACCGGCCTGACGCACCCGGCCCGAAACAGCCCCCGCGCCGGCCACCGGCCTCACACCACCCGGCCCGAAGCGGCCCTAGTGTCCGGTCGCCCGCATCGCCGCGCCCACGATCCCCGCGTTGTTCTGCAACTGCGCCGGGACGATCTCCGCCTTGATGCCCTCGATGTGGGGCAGGAACTTGTGGGACTTGCGGCTGACGCCGCCGCCGATGATGAACAGCTCCGGCGAGAACAGCATCTCGACGTGGGCCAGGTACTTGCGCACGCGGTGCGCCGCCCAGTGCTCCCACGTCATGTCGTGGTCCTCGCGGGCCTTGCTGGAGGCCCGCTTCTCCGCGTCGTGCCCGTCGAGCTCCAGGTGGCCCAGCTCGGTGTTGGGCACGAGGACGCCGTCGACGAAGACCGCGCTGCCGATGCCGGTGCCGAGGGTCAGCAGGATCACCGTGCCCCGGCGGCCGCGGCCGGCGCCGAAGTGCATCTCGGCGACGCCCGCCGCGTCCGCGTCGTTGACCACCGTCACCGGCAGCCCGCCCAGCCGCTCGCCGAGCAGCGCGCGGGCGTCGGTGTCGATCCAGCTGTCGTCGACGTTCGCCGCCGTGCGGATCGTGGCTCCGTCGGTGACCACGCCCGGGAAGGTCACTCCGACCGGGCCCGTCCAGCCGAAGTGGTCGACGACCTGCTTGACGCCGTCGGCCACCGAGTCGGGCGTGGCCGGGTGGGGGGTGAGGACCTTGTGGCGCTCCTGCGCCAGGTCGCCCTTGTCCAGGTCCACCGGCGCACCCTTGATCCCGGATCCGCCGATGTCCACTCCGAAGATCTGCATGGCCCTACGCTACGACGAACGACTGACAGTCACAGACCGGACAGCGGCTGCTGCCCGGCCTGTCCCCGATCACTCCCCGGAACTTTCACCGGTCCCGGCGCCGCCGCGCTCGGCTGCCAGGGCCGCGGCCTCCTCGCGCAGGTCGCGGCGCAGCTCCTTGGGCAGGGAGAACGTGATGGACTCCTCGGCCGCCTTGACGATCTCGACGTCCTCGAAGCCGCGCTGGGAGAGGAACTCCAGGACCTGCTCGACCAGGATCTCCGGGACGGAGGCGCCCGAGGTGACGCCGACCGTGCTCACGCCCTCCAGCCAGGCCTCGTCGATCTCGTCGGCGAAGTCCACGAGGTAGGCCTCGCGGGCGCCCGCGATCTTGGCGACCTCGACGAGCCGCTTGGAGTTGGAGGAGTTGCGCGAGCCGACCACGATGACCAGGTCCGACTCGGCGCCCATCTGCTTCACGGCCAGCTGGCGGTTCTGCGTGGCGTAGCAGATGTCGTCGCTGGGCGGGGAGATGAGCTGCGGGAACTTGTCCTTCAGGGCGTCGACGGTCTCCATGGTCTCGTCGACGGACAGCGTGGTCTGGGAGAGCCAGACGACCTTGGACGGGTCGCGGACCTCGACCTTCGCCACATCGCCCGGGCCGTCGACGAGCTGGATGTGGTCGGGGGCCTCGCCGGAGGTGCCGATGACCTCCTCGTGGCCCTCGTGGCCGATCAGGAGGATGTCGTAGTCCTCGTTCGCGAAGCGGACGGCTTCCTTGTGGACCTTGGTGACCAGCGGGCAGGTGGCGTCGATGGTGGCGAGCCTGCCGCGCTCGGCCTCCTCGTGGACGACGGGGGCCACGCCGTGCGCGGAGAACATGACGATGTTCCCCGGGGGCACTTCCTCCGTCTGCTCGACGAAGATCGCGCCCTTCTTCTCCAGGGTCTGCACGACGTACTTGTTGTGGACGATCTCGTGCCGGACGTACACCGGAGCGCCGTACTGCTCCAGGGCTTTCTCGACGGCGATCACGGCGCGGTCCACACCCGCGCAGTAGCCACGGGGGGCGGCGAGCAGGACACGGCGGCCAGGCGAAGCAGACATGCGTCCCATCGTAAGGCCGCGTTCGGCGGGTCGAAGATCGCGTGTGTGCGTGGTCCCCGGAGATGCCATGCCCGCAGGGCGGCTGAGCCGTGTTGTCGGTGGTGCCCACTACCCTGGCGGGCATGGCTGTGAACACGACTCCGGAAGCCCCGCTGCCCGTCGGCGAGGTGTCGCGGCTCATCGGGGGCTGGATCGACCGGCTCGGGGCGGTGTGGGTCGAGGGGCAGATCACGCAGTTGTCGCGGCGACCGGGCGCGGGTGTGGTGTTTTTGACGCTGCGGGACCCCTCGTACGACATCTCGGTGAGCGTCACCTGCTACCGGCAGGTGTTCGACGCCGTCGCGGACGTGGTGAGCGAGGGCGCCCGGGTCGTCGTCCTCGCGAAGCCCGAGTGGTACGCCCCGCGGGGGCAGCTGTCGCTGCGGGCCGCCGAGATACGGCCCGTCGGGGTCGGTGAGCTGCTCGCGCGCCTGGAGCAGCTGAAGAAGGCCCTCGCGCGGGAGGGGTTGTTCGCGCCGGAGCGCAAGAAGCCGCTGCCGTTCCTGCCGCAGCTGATCGGGCTGGTCTGCGGACGGGCCTCGGCCGCCGAGCGGGACGTCCTGGAGAACGCCCGGCACCGCTGGCCCGCCGTCCGCTTCGAGGTGCGCAACGTCGCCGTGCAGGGCGTGCACGCCGTGCCGCAGGTCGTGCAGGCGGTGAAGGAGCTCGACGCGATCGACGACGTGGACGTGATCATCGTGGCCCGGGGCGGCGGCAGCGTGGAGGACCTGCTGCCGTTCTCCGACGAGCAGCTGATCCGCACGGTCGCGCAGTGCCGTACGCCGGTGGTGTCCGCCATCGGGCACGAACCGGACAACCCGCTGCTGGACCAGGTCGCGGACCTGCGCGCCTCCACCCCGACCGACGCGGCCAAGAAGGTCGTACCGGACGTCGGCGAGGAGTACGAGCGGGTACGGCTGCTGCGGGACCGGGCGCGGCGGTGCGTGGCGGCGCTGGTGGAGCGTGAGGAGCGCGGGCTGGCGCACGCGCTGGCGCGGCCGTCGATAGAGGATCCGCACCGGATGATCGATGTGCGGGCCGACCAGGTGGCGGACCTGCTCGACCGGGGCCGGCGGTGTCTGCGGCACCAGCTCGACCGGGCGGACTCGGAGCTGGCCCACACGCACGCGCGCGTGGTGGCCCTCTCCCCCGCTGCGACCCTGAAGCGCGGTTACGCCGTGCTGCAGAAGGCGGACGGGCACGCCGTCCGCGACCCGGGCGAGGTGGAGGCCGGCGAGGCCCTGCGCGCGCGGGTCTCCGAGGGTGAGTTCTCCGTACGAGTGGACACATAGGGTGGGTGGATGACCAGCGAGGTTGACGAGACACCGGGCACGAGCGAGGCGCTCGGGTACGAGCAGGCGCGGGACGAGCTGATCGAGGTCGTCCGGCGTCTGGAGGCGGGCGGTACGACGCTGGAGGAGTCCCTCGCGCTCTGGGAGCGGGGCGAGGAGCTGGCGAAGGTGTGCCGGCGCTGGCTGGAGGGGGCCCGGGCGCGGCTGAACGCGGCGCTGGCGGAGGAGGCCGCGGGGGACGAGGACGCGGAGTAACCGGGACCGTTCGGTTCGGGGTGACACACGACACCCCCACGTTAGTTGAACGTTGAACTTCATTCGCGTACGGTCGAAGA
This sequence comes from Streptomyces sp. NPDC002130, assembly GCF_040296465.1. Classification (NCBI taxonomy): domain Bacteria; kingdom Bacillati; phylum Actinomycetota; class Actinomycetes; order Kitasatosporales; family Streptomycetaceae; genus Streptomyces; species Streptomyces sp. NPDC002130. The sequence continues at coordinate 5,431 of NZ_JBEOXI010000109.1, read as the reverse complement.
CGTCAGCCGATCTTCCGGACCAGACACGAGAAAGTGCATCCATGTCCCTCGTTCTTGACCCCGCCGCCCAGGACCTGCTGTTCCGCGAGGCCCGGTCCGCCAACACCTTCACCGACGAGCCGGTGACCGACGAGCAGGTGCAGGCGATCTACGACCTGGTCAAGTACGGTCCGACCGCCTTCAACCAGACCCCGCTGCGCATCACCCTGGTCCGCTCCCCCGAGGCCCGCGAGCGCCTGGTGGCGCACATGGCCGAGGGCAACCGGCCCAAGACGGCGAGTGCCCCGCTGGTGGCGATCCTGTCCGCGGACAACGAGTTCCACGAGGAGCTGCCGCACCTGTTCCCGGCCGCCCCGCAGATCAAGGACGTCTTCTTCGCCGAGCGCCCGGCCCGCGAGAACGCCGCCGCGCTGAACGCCGCCCTCCAGGCCGCGTACTTCATCGTCGGTGTCCGCGCCGCCGGTCTGGCCGCCGGCCCGATGACCGGCTTCGACTTCGAGGGTGTCCGCAAGGAGTTCCTGGACGACGACCACACCCCGCTGATGGTCGTCAACATCGGCCGCCCCGGCCCGGACGCCTGGTACCCGCGCTCCCCGCGCCTGGAGTTCGACCAGGTCGTCACGACGGTCTGAGCCGCCCCCGCGGACGCGTACGAGGAAGGCCCCCGGCATCGGCGCCGGGGGCCTTCCTCGTGCGCTTCACTTCGTCTGCAGCGCCTCGGCCATCTTCGTCAGCTGGGCGAACGACGCGGTGCCCGTCACGACCGTCGTAGAGCCCTTGGTGCCCTCCAGGACCAGCGCGTCGTAGCGGCCGCCCTCGTAACGGGTCCAGGTCTCGCCGTCGATCTTCTCGGTCTTCCCGGTCTCGTGAGCGCCCTGTGTCGCCTCGTCCAGGAAGACGGGGCGGCGCTGAGTGGACTGCTCGACCGCCACGTACTCCCCCTCGGGATCGTGGAAGCCGAGGTGCCAGGCGTCGTGCTCGTCGCCCCGGAAGCGGACGGAGGTGGCCTTCCATGCGCCGGGCAGACCCTCGGGCGCGGCCACGGGGTAGGAGGCTGCGCGGCGTGCCGTGAGCAGCTCGACCCGGTAGTCGACGGCCTTGACGTCGGGCGCGCTGTCGTCGTGCGGGATGAAGAGGTACACGAAGCCCGACACCAGGATGATGACCCCCAGGGAGAGGATCATGTCCCGCGCCGTCTTCTGCTTGCCGTTCTCGCCTGCCACGCCCCCTATCGTCGCAGGTCCCTGCCGCGCTCATCCGTGGGGGCCCCTGCTCATTTTGCGGGCTCGGGGATAGAGTCGGGCGACAACACCCTCATCCGGCCGTCGCCGTACAGAAAGGTGCGCTCCGATGACCGAGCATCATCATTTGCCGTCCGAACTCGATGTGCCCTCCGAGGCCCCCGACCGCAACCTCGCCCTGGAGCTCGTCCGGGTCACCGAGGCGGCGGCGATGGCCGCGGGCCGTTGGGTCGGCCGGGGTGACAAGAATGGCGCCGACGGTGCCGCGGTGCGTGCCATGCGGACCCTCGTCTCCACCGTCTCGATGAACGGCGTCGTCGTCATCGGCGAGGGCGAGAAGGACGAAGCCCCGATGTTGTTCAACGGGGAGCGCGTGGGCGACGGGACCGGGCCCGAGTGCGACATCGCCGTCGACCCGATCGACGGCACCACGCTGACCGCGAAGGGCATGACGAACGCGATCGCGGTGCTGGCCGCCGCCGAGCGCGGGTCCATGTTCGACCCGTCCGCCGTCTTCTACATGGACAAGCTCGTCACCGGTCCCGAGGCGGCCGACTTCGTCGACATCAACGCCCCGGTGTCGGTGAACATCCGCCGGGTCGCCAAGGCGAAGCGGTCCGCGCCGGAGGACGTGACGGTGGTGATCCTCGACCGGCCGCGGCACGAGGGCATCATCAAGGAGATCCGGGACACCGGGGCGCGCATCAAGCTGATCTCCGACGGCGACGTGGCCGGCTCGATCCTGGCGCTGCGGGAGGGCACCGGGGTCGATCTGCTGCTCGGCATCGGCGGTACGCCCGAGGGCATCATCTCGGCCTGCGCGGTGAAGTGCCTGGGCGGCACCATCCAGGGCAAGCTGTGGCCCAAGGACGACGAGGAGCGGCAGCGGGCGATCGACGCGGGGCATGATCTCGACCGGGTGCTGACGACCGAGGACCTCGTCACCGGCGAGAACGTGTTCTTCGTGGCGACCGGCATCACGGACGGCGAGCTGCTGCGCGGGGTGCGCTACCGGGCGGAGACCGCCACGACCGACTCGATCGTGATGCGGTCGCGGTCGGGCACGGTTCGCCGGATCTCCTCCGAGCACCGGCTGAGCAAGCTGCGGGCCTACAGCGCGATCGACTTCGACAAGGGGAAGTAGCGCCGCTCGGCCCAGGGGCGGGTGTGGCGCGGCCGCGGCGTGTACGTGGCTTGTCGCGCCCGCGCGGCGGAGCCGCATATCGACACAGCCCCGCGCCCCCAAAAGGCCGGTTGAACGAAAGGGCGCCCCCGGTGCGGTGGGGACGCCCTTTTCGTGCTGCCAGGCCGTCAGCCGGCCGCGGCTATCCGGTCCGTCGGGCGGGCCGTCTTCTTCAGCTCCATCTCGCGGCGGCGCCGCCGGGCCAGCACCACGCGGCGTTCGGCGGCGGTGAGGCCGCCCCAGACGCCGTAGGGCTCGGGCTGGAGCAGGGCGTGTTCGCGGCACTCGACCATCACGGGACAGCGGGCGCAGACCCGCTTCGCCGCTTCCTCCCGGGACAGCCTCGCGGCGGTCGGTTCCTTGGAGGGGGCGAAGAACAGGCCGGCCTCGTCGCGCCGGCACACCGCCTCGGTGTGCCACGGGGCGTCCTGGTCCCTGTCTCGCGCTGGCACCCGCGGGGCCGGAACGGCAGCGACCTGCAGGGACGAATGCGGCGGTTGCAGCACGGTCTACTCCTGACGACGGCTTCGCGAGCGAGAGACGATGCAGCAAGGCCTACCCGCTGTACGCGCGCCTATGCACTGAGTTCCGAACCGCCGGTTTCAAGGGATTCGCGGCTGTCAATGTCCCAGGTGTTTGCGCAAACCTCTGTCGACCTTGCGCTGCACCCGGTCCAGGATGTCCGCGACGATCCTGCCCCGCTTCGGCCGCGCCTCGACGCTGCCCAGGACGGCCCAGCCGTCGACGTAGACGATGGGGGCCTCCGGGTCGTCCGAGTCGAGCGTGGCCACCTCGAAGCTGCCGAGGACGCCACCGCCCATGCCGCGCAGCGACACGTTCTCCGGGACGCGGATGTCGACGCTGCCGAATATCGCGAACGACTTGACGACGACCTGCTGGTGGTCGAAGAGGGCCTCACTGAGGTCTATCTCGACGCTGCCGAAGATCGCGTACGCGTGGATACGGCGGCCCGCGCGCCGGCGGCCCTTGCGGACGGCACCGCTGAACACCGCGACCACGTTGTCGTCCGGGTCGATCGGGATGGCGCCGGCGGTGGGGCGCCAGGGGGCCGGGGCGTGGGCGGGGCCGGGGCCCCGGCGGTGGGCCGCGGGCAGGTCCCGGATGAAGACCTCCAGCTCGCCGACGGTCTTGGCGCGCAGCACCCCCTCGACACGCTCGGCGTGCTCGTCCGCGGTGAGGCGGCCCTCGGCCAGGGCGTCGTGCAGGAGGTCGGCGATGCGGTCGCGCTCGGCGTCGGAGGCGCGGAACTCGGTGGCGGCGGGCGCGCCCTGCTGCCGGGGATCCGGCTTCTGGAGGTCCTGCTTCTGAAGGTCCACGGCAGCAGCGTACCGAAACACGATAGATCGCGACACCCCCCCTTCGGCACCGGCCGGGACGAACTGAGCCTTACCTCACAGGTTCGCCGTCAGCGGCAGGTTCTACGCTGGTGGGCGCTCGCCAAAGGAGGCGGGCCGCCGTCCGTAGAGTGAGGAATGGGCTGAGATGCCTGAGTTCGCGTACACCGATCTGCTCCCCCAGGGAGAGGACACCACCCCCTACCGGCTGGTGACCTCCGAGGGTGTCTCCACGGTCGAGGGGCCGGACGGGCGGACCTTCCTCCGGGTGGAGCCGGAAGCGCTGCGCAAGCTCGCCGAGGAGGCCATCCACGACATCCAGCACTACCTGCGGCCCGCGCACCTGGCCCAGCTGCGCCGCATCATCGACGACCCCGAGGCGTCGGGCAACGACAAGTTCGTGGCGCTGGACCTGCTGAAGAACGCGAACATCGCGGCGGCCGGTGTGCTGCCGATGTGCCAGGACACGGGCACGGCGATCGTGATGGGCAAGCGCGGGCAGAACGTGCTGACGCAGGGCCGTGACGAGGAGGCCCTGAGCCGCGGCATCTACGACGCGTACCAGAACCTGAACCTGCGCTACTCGCAGATGGCTCCGCTCACCATGTGGGAGGAGAAGAACACCGGCTCCAACCTCCCCGCGCAGATCGAGCTGTACGCGGCCGACGGCGGCGCCTACAAGTTCCTCTTCATGGCGAAGGGCGGCGGCTCGGCCAACAAGTCGTTCCTGTACCAGGAGACGAAGGCCGTTCTGAACGAGTCCTCCATGATGAAGTTCCTGGAGGAGAAGATCCGTTCGCTGGGCACGGCGGCCTGCCCGCCCTACCACCTGGCGATCGTGGTCGGCGGTACGTCCGCCGAGTACGCGCTGAAGACGGCGAAGTACGCATCCGCGCACTACCTGGACGAGATCCCCGCCGAGGGCTCCGAGCTCGGGCACGGCTTCCGGGACAAGCAGCTGGAGCAGAAGGTCTTCGAGCTGACGCAGAAGATCGGCATCGGAGCGCAGTTCGGCGGCAAGTACTTCTGCCACGACGTGCGCGTGGTGCGGCTGCCCCGGCACGGCGCGTCCTGCCCGGTCGCGATCGCCGTGTCCTGCTCCGCCGACCGCCAGGCCGTCGCGAAGATCACCGCCGAGGGCGTCTTCCTGGAGCAGCTGGAGACGGACCCGGCGCGGTTCCTGCCGGAGACCACCGACGAGCAGCTCGACGAGAGCGGCGACGTCGTGAAGATCGACCTGAACCAGCCGATGGAGACGATCCTCGCGGAGCTCACCAAGTACCCGGTGAAGACCCGTCTGTCCCTGACCGGCCCGCTGGTCGTGGCGCGGGACATCGCGCACGCCAAGATCAAGGAGCGGCTGGACGCGGGTGAGGAGATGCCGCAGTACCTGAAGGACCACCCGGTGTACTACGCCGGTCCGGCCAAGACGCCCGAGGGCTACGCGTCGGGCTCCTTCGGCCCGACCACGGCAGGGCGGATGGACTCCTACGTGGAGCAGTTCCAGGCGGCGGGCGGCTCCAAGGTGATGCTGGCCAAGGGCAACCGCAGCAAGCAGGTCACGGACGCTTGCGGCACGCACGGCGGCTTCTACCTGGGCTCCATCGGCGGCCCGGCCGCCCGTCTCGCCCAGGACTGCATCAAGAAGGTCG
>NZ_JBEOXI010000108.1:0-26237 GCF_040296465.1 Streptomyces sp. NPDC002130 | reverse complement strand
AGGGGCCCCACGCCCACCCGTGCCGCCCCTGGCGACACGCATGCCCGCAGCTCAGCCGAACGACTTCTGAGCCCGTCCGGCGATTGAGGACGAGGCCGTTCAGGCCGAAGCGGGGGTCTGGGGGCGGCAGCCCCCGGAGGGTCGGGACGCAACGCCGAGTGTCAAGGGAACGCCGGGCACAATCCCTCGACCGGACCTAACGGAGTGAGCTGGCGCACACCTGCCGTAGAGTTGAGGCCGGTCGATACATGACCGTGACAGATCGGAAGGGCAACACGCGTGACCGTCGACGACTCGGGTTCCGGCGAGGACGCGCAGGGCGCCGACTCCGGCGAGGATCCGCTCGCCCTGCGCCTCGAAGGGCTCATCCTGGGCGCCGAGCGCCGCTACACCCCGTTTCAGGCGGCCCGCAGCGCCGGTGTCTCCATGGAACTGGCCTCCCGCTTCTGGCGGGCCATGGGCTTCGCCGACATCGGCCAGGCCAAGGCCCTCACCGAGGCCGACGTCCTCGCCCTGCGGCGCCTGGCCGGTCTCGTCGAGGCGGGGCTGCTGAGCGAGGCGATGGCCGTACAGGTGGCCCGGTCCACGGGGCAGACCACCGCGCGGCTCGCCGAGTGGCAGATCGACTCCTTCCTGGAGGGGCTGACCGAGCCGCCCGAGCCGGGCATGACCCGCACCGAGGTGACGTACCCGATCGTCGAGCTGCTCCTGCCCGAGCTGGAGGAGTTCCTGGTCTACGTCTGGCGTCGTCAGCTCGCCGCCTCGGCGGGACGGGTCGTGCAGGCGGCCGACGACGAGGAGATGGTCGACCGGCGCCTCGCCGTCGGCTTCGCCGACCTGGTCGGGTTCACGCGGCTGACCCGTCGCATGGAGGAGGAGGAGCTCGGCGAGCTGGTCGAGGCCTTCGAGACCACGGCCGCCGACCTGGTGGCCGCGAACGGCGGGCGGCTGATCAAAACCCTCGGCGACGAGGTGCTCTACGCCGCGGACGACGCGGGCACGGCCGCCGAGATCGCCCTGCGGCTGATCGAGACCATGGCGCACGACGAGACGATGCCGGAGCTGCGCGTCGGCATGGCGTTCGGCACGGTGACCACCCGCATGGGTGATGTGTTCGGTACGACCGTGAACCTGGCCTCCCGGCTCACGTCGATAGCTCCGAAGGACGCCGTGCTCGTGGACACCGCCTTCGCCGAGGAGCTGATCCGTACGCAGGACGCCCCGGCCTCGGAGGCGGAGGCGGCCGAGGAGGCCGCGGCGGCGGAGAAGGAGGGCGAGGAGCCCCCGGCGTACCGGTTCGGGCTGCAGCCGATGTGGCAGCGGCCGGTGCGTGGGCTCGGCGTCGTGGAGCCGTGGTTGCTCACGCGGCGGGACAGCGCGCCGTAACCGGGGCGTCGGCGAGAGGGCGTGCCCGCTACCGGTCGTCGGACAGACTGCGTGCCGTAGCGGCCGCCGGAGAGTCGTCAGCGGCGGTCGACCGGTGAGTCCATGCACAGGCCGATGACCGGCACGCACAGGCCCGGGTCGTGCGGCTTCTTCGACTCCTCGGTCTTGGGCGGCGCCGGGGCCGGTGTGGTCCGGCTCGGCGATGCGGGCGTGGTGGGGGCCGAGTCCGGACGCGTGGCGTGGCCGCCCGGGGCCGTCGGTGCCGGGGCGGGGGCGTTCGGCGGGTTCGGCGTGTCGGGGATGGTCGTGGGCGCCGGGGCGGCGGCTGCCGTGGAGGCCGCCGGGGTGCCGGTCGTGGTGGACGGGGACACCCGCGCGCCCTTGGTGGCCGGTGACGGGGTGCGGCCCCCCAGGGCCGCGGGCGACGACGGGCTCGCGTCCGGGGCCGCCGGGAAGGTCGCGGCCGTGACTGCGGCGTCGTCCGCGGCGGTGGTGACGGGCTCGGGGCGGGGCCCGGCCTCGACGGTGCGGGCGTCGGCGCCCGGGCCGGAGGTCAGGCGCAGGAGGCTCAGGGCTCCCGTGGCGAGGGCGAGGCCGCCGGCGGCGAGCAGGACCTTGCGGGGCCGGGGCTTGCGGTGACGGCCCCGGACGCGGGGGTGGGAGAAGCCGCTGTCGGCGGGCGTCGGCTCGCAGGGCGCGGGCGGCTCACGTCGATGCGGTGCCGTGGTGGCCTGGTGGGGAGCGGGCTCACGTCGGTGCGGTGCCGTGGCGGCCCTCGTGTCCCCTCGTGGCCTCGCCGGCGTGTTCGTCGTCATGTGGTCCCTCCCCGAAACGGTCCCTCCCCGCAGCACCTGCGCCCCCTGTGCGCCGTGGGGGAGGGGGACGCACGCTATGCGCTCCCTTGGGTGGTTGGGCCGGAGTTGCGGTGACGTCACTCGAACGGGTGGACGGGGGGTGGTGGAAGCCGAGCGAGTCCGCCCTTTCGCGGCTCGGGTGCGGCTGCGATGATCGAAGCGTCGACCTTGTTAACCCGCGTTAACCGGAGGGTGTCATGAGTGAGGAACGGTTCGGGGAGTTCGTGCTGGTGCGGCGGCATGAGCAGGGCCATGTCGCGGAGCTCGTCCTCGACCGGCCCAAGGCCATGAACGCGGTGTCGACGGAGATGGCGCGGTCCATCGCCGGGGCCTGTACGGCGCTGGGGGAGGACCGGGACGTACGGGCGGTCGTGCTGACCTCGACGCACGAGCGGGCCTTCTGTGTCGGGGCGGATCTGAAGGAGCGGAACTCCTTCAGCGACGCGGATCTGCTGCGGCAGCGGCCGGTGACGCGAGGGGCGTACACCGGCGTGCTGGAGCTGCCGGTGCCGACGGTGGCGGCGGTCCACGGATTCGCGCTCGGCGGCGGGTTCGAGCTGGCGCTGGCGTGCGACGTGATCGTGGCGGACCGGACGGCGGTGGTCGGACTGCCGGAGGTGTCGGTCGGGGTGATCCCCGGGGGCGGGGGCACGCAGTTGCTGCCGCGGCGCGTCGGGGCGGCCCGGGCGGCCGAGCTGATCTTCTCCGCGCGGCGGGTGGAGGCCGTCGAGGCGGGCGAGTTGGGGCTGGTCGATCAGCTGGTCGAGGAGGGGCGGGACCGGGAGGAGGCGCTTGCGCTGGCGGCGCGGATCGCCGGGAACTCGCCGGTCGGGCTGCGGGCGGCGAAGCGGGCCTTGCGGCTCGGGCAGGGGCTGGACCTGCGGGCCGGGCTGGAGGTCGAGGACGCGGCGTGGCGGGCGACGGCCTTCTCGGGTGACCGGGCGGAGGGGGTCGCGGCCTTCAACGAGCGGCGCAAGCCGCAGTGGCCGGGGGAGTAGCCGGGGGAGTAGCGGCCGGAGCGGACCCGGGCGAAACCGTCGTCCCCGTTCGCGTCGTAAACGCGTCAGTCTGGCTGAAAACTCCCTAGCCTGGAGTGATGGGTGAGGACAGGCGGCTCGCGGCCGTCGTCGCGTTGGCTCAGGGGATGGCGGCCGCGCACGGGTCACGTGAGGCGTGGCGCGCCGCGGCCGCCGGGGCGTGCCGGGCGCTGGGCGGGAGTTTCGCCGCGCTGTCGGTGTGGGAGCGCGAGCTCGGGCGGCTGCGGGTCCTGGTGAACGTGGGCGAGCTGGCCGAGGGGGAGGAGGAGTTCCCGGAGGACGAGGCCTACCCGGTGCACCAGTTCGCGGAGATCACCGAGTTCCTGCACGAGCAGTGGGCCGGTGGCGGGGAGCCCGACGCGTGGGTGGAGACCGCCGAGGGGCCCGCAGCCGGACGGCCCGGGTACTGCCATCAGCGGGTCGCCGCCCTGCGGCGCCGCGGCCGCGGCTGCTGCGTGGTCGCGCCCATCGTGCTGCACGGGCGGGCCTGGGGCGAGCTGTATGTCGCCCGCCCGGCCGGTGAGGCCGTCTTCGGGCGGGGCGACGCCGACTTCGCCACCGTCCTGGCCTCCGTCGTGGCCGCCGGCCTCGCCCAGACCGAGCGGCTGGAGGAGGTCCGGCGGCTCGCCTTCACCGACTCCCTCACCGGGCTCGCCAACCGCCGCGCTGTGGACGTACGCCTGGAGCGGGCGATCGAGCGGCACCGCAGGGACGGGGCCGTCGTCAGTCTCGTCGTCTGCGATCTGAACGGGCTCAAACGGGTCAACGACACCCATGGACACGCCGCCGGCGACCGGCTCCTGGAGCGGTTCGGGTCGGTGCTGTCGCTGTGCGGGGCCATGCTGCCGGGGGCGCTGGCCGCGCGGCTGGGCGGGGACGAGTTCTGCCTGCTCGCGGTCGGGCCGCCCGCCGACCAGGTCGTGAAGGCGGCCGGCGAACTGTGCCGCAGGGCCGCCGAGTTGGAGCTCGGGGACGGAGTGGCCTGCGGGGTCGCCTCCACCGAGGACCCGATCGGGCCGGTGCGCTCGGCCCGTCGGCTGTTCCGGCTCGCCGACGCCGCCCAGTACCGGGCCAAGGCCGAGCGGGCGGCCAGGCCGGTCGTCGCGGGGCGGGCCGGGCCCGACGACCCCGTCGTGCGGCTCGCGGACGAACCGTCCCAGGAGGCCGGCGGTGAGCGCCGGCGGTTCCGCGGCCGGCACGCGCCCTGATCCCGTACGCCCCGATCCCGCACGCACACGCCCCTGGTCCCGGACGGGCTCTGCACCCGCCCGGGCGGTGTGACGCATTCGGTAAGGGGTGAACGCCGCCCCCAGTGGTGACATCATCGAATTCACTGCGTACGCTCCTGAATATGGATATGCACACTGTGGTGGTGGGGACGGCCGGGGTGACGGCGTCCGACGTGCTCGCCGTGGCGCGCGGCGGCGCCCGCGTCGAGCTCTCCGAGGAGGCCGTGGCCGCCCTCGCCGCGGCCCGCGAGATCGTGGACGCGCTGGCGGCCAAGCCGGACCCCGTGTACGGCGTGAGCACCGGCTTCGGCGCCCTGGCGACCCGGCACATCAGCCCCGAGCTGCGCGCGCAGCTGCAGCGCAACATCGTCCGCTCGCACGCCGCAGGGATGGGCCCGGCCGTGGAGCGGGAAGTCGTCCGCGCGCTGATGTTCCTGCGGCTGAAGACCGTCTGCTCCGGGCACACCGGCGTACGCCCCGAGGTCGCGCAGACCATGGCCGACCTCCTCAACGCCGGGATCACCCCGGTCGTGCACGAGTACGGCTCCCTCGGCTGCTCCGGCGACCTCGCGCCGCTGTCCCACTGCGCCCTCGCGCTGATGGGCGAGGGCGACGCCGAGGGCCCCGACGGTGTCGTACGCCCGGCCGCCGAACTCCTCGCCGCGCACGGCATCCAGCCGGTCGAACTGCGCGAGAAGGAGGGCCTCGCCCTTCTCAACGGCACCGACGGCATGCTCGGCATGCTGGTGATGGCCCTGGCCGACCTGGACACCCTCTACCGGTCCGCCGACGTCACCGCCGCCCTGTCCCTGGAGGCCCTGCTCGGCACCGACAAGGTCCTCGCCCCCGAGCTGCACGCCATCCGGCCGCACCCGGGGCAGGCCGCCAGCGCCGCCAACATGCTGGCCGTGCTGAAGGGCTCGGGCCTGACCGGGCACCACCAGGACGACGCCCCGCGCGTGCAGGACGCCTACTCGGTGCGCTGCGCCCCGCAGGTCGCCGGCGCCGGCCGGGACACCATGGCCCACGCCCGGCTGGTCGCCGACCGCGAGCTGGCGTCCGCCGTGGACAACCCGGTCGTGCTGCCCGACGGACGGGTCGAGTCCAACGGCAACTTCCACGGGGCGCCGGTCGCCTACGTCCTGGACTTCCTCGCCATCGCCGCCGCCGACCTCGCGTCCATCGCCGAGCGGCGCACCGACCGGCTGCTCGACAAGAACCGCAGCCACGGCCTGCCGCCGTTCCTCGCCGACGACGCCGGTGTGGACTCGGGCCTGATGATCGCTCAGTACACGCAGGCCGCGCTGGTGAGCGAGCTGAAGCGGCTCGCCGTACCGGCGTCGGCCGACTCGATCCCGTCCTCCGCCATGCAGGAGGACCACGTCTCGATGGGCTGGTCGGCGGCGCGCAAGCTGCGCACGGCCGTCGACAACCTCACGCGCGTGATCGCCATCGAGTTCTACGCCGCCGCGCGCGCGGTGGAGTTGCGCGAGGGGCTGACCCCGGCGCCCGCGACGAGGGCGGCCATCGACGCCGCACGGGAGGCCGGAGTCGAGGGGGCCGGGCCGGACCGGTTCCTCGCGCCCGATCTCGCCGCGGCCGACGCGTTCGTACGCGACGGGCGGCTGCTGGCCGCGGTGGAGAAGGTCACCGGGCCGCTCCAGTAGGACGGCAGGGGCCCTGCCGTCCGGCGGGGCCCTCAACCGCCTTCAGAGACCGAGGCGTTCCCGGCGTACCGAGTACACGACGAACCCGGCGCCCAGCGTCAGACAGAGGGTCCCGCCGATCACGTACGGGGTGCTGTCGAAGGTGCCGGTGTCGGCGAGGCGGGCGCCGGTGACGGAGGCGTCGGCGGTCGTGGCCGCGATCCGGGCCTGCTCCGTGACCTGCGGCGACGGGCTCGTCGAGACCGCGTCTCTCACCGGGGAGTCCGGCGTCGCGTTCGCGGACGGGACGAACCACATGGCGCCCAGCAGGGACGCCGCGGCGGTGGCGGTCAGCAACGGGCGGCGAGCGGATGACACGGAATATCGATCCCCTTGTGACGTCGGCGAATTGGCCGTGTGGGGCGATGTTAGTGAAAGTCGCGGGTCACGGGAAAGTCACGGGAGGACCTGGACGTACGCTCCCGCCATGAGCACTCCAGAGACATCACGTTTTGTACGGCTTCGGGTGGAACTCGTTCTCGAGGTCGACGACGCGGACGCCGTCACCAAGTCCGCACTGCGCCGGATCGCCGACGAGGCGGAGATGCCGGCGACGGAGCGGGCCCACGCCGAGAGCGCTGTGACGGAAGACACCGCGGAGGCCCTCGCCTACCTCGTCGACCCGTTCGACCTGGTCAGCGAGGTGCCCGGGGTGGAGCTCCAGCAGGCCTCCTGGAGCAGCGAGCGGGTCGACTACGACCCCGATTCGCCGGACTGGGACCTCGACGAGGATGATGACGAGGACAGCGACGGCTGAACCGTCCGGGAAATCGTGCCCCCGGGTGGCAACCGCCGCCCGGGGTCTTCGCGTCTCAACCGGCGCACCGACCGCACCCGTATCGCCCGCACCCTCCGTCTCGGACGTGGTGATCCCCACACCTGCGCGACCTGGGGAACCGGGCGAACCGGTCGTAGCGTTGAAAGTTCCGGACGAGGACTCACGAGTCCCGGCGGGGGCACTCGGTGGTGACGGGGACACTCGGGGTTTTGGGGAAATCGGCAACGATGGAGAAGCGTGTGATGACGGTCAGTAAGCGGCGCAAGGGCCTGACGGTCGCGTCCGCACTGCTCGGCGGAGTGCTGGTGCTCTCGGCGTGTTCGGGTGGCGACGACGACGCCTCCGGCGGGGGCGGTGACAGCTCCCAGTCGAAGGTCGACGAGGCCGCGGCGAAGAAGACCTCCGAGGCCCAGATCAAGATCACACCCGAGGACGGCTCCGACAACGCCTCCATCAACAACTCCGCCGCCGTCACCGTCAGCAAGGGCACGCTCACGGACGTCAAGATGACGACGTCCGAGGGCACCGAGGTGAGCGGCCAGATATCCGCCGACAAGACCAGCTGGAAGCCGACCGCCCAGCTGGAGCGGTCCACCACCTACAAGCTGGCGGCCGAGGCGAAGGACTCCGACGGTCGCGTCGCCCACGAGAACGCCTCGTTCACCACGGTCTCCCCGGCCAACAGCTTCATCGGCAACTTCACGCCGGACGACGGCACCACCGTGGGCGTCGGCATGCCGGTCTCGATCAACTTCGACAAGGCGATCACCAACAAGGCCGCGGTCCAGAAGGGCATCAAGGTCAGCACGACCGGCGGCCAGGAGGTCGCCTGCCACTGGTTCAACGCCAACCGCATGGACTGCCGGCCCGAGGACTACTGGAAGGAAGGCTCCACCGTCACGCTGAAGCTCGCGCTCGACGGCGTCGAGGGAGCCAAGGGCGTCTTCGGCGTCCAGCAGAAGACGGTCACCTTCAAGATCGGCCGCAACCAGGTCTCGTACGTCGACGCGAAGACCAAGAAGATGAAGATCACGCAGGACGGCAAGGTCGTCCGCACGATCCCGATCTCCGCCGGCTCGCCCGAGAACAAGACCTACGAGGGCATCATGGTGATGTCCGAGAAGTTCAAGGAGACGCGCATGAACGGCGCGACCGTGGGCTTCACGGACGACGACGGCAAGGGCGAGTACGACATCAAGGACGTGCCGCACGCCATCCGCCTCTCCAGCTCCGGCACGTTCATCCACGGCAACTACTGGGGCGCGAAGTCCATCTTCGGCAGCGTGAACACCAGCCACGGCTGCGTCGGTCTGCAGGACGCCAAGGGCGCCAACGACCCGAACACCCCGGGTGCGTGGTTCTTCAAGAACTCGATGCTCGGTGACGTGGTGGTCGTCGAGAACACCGGCGACAAGACCATCGCACCGGACAACGGACTCAACGGCTGGAACATGAACTGGGCCGACTGGAAGGCCGGTTCGGCGGTCTGACGGCGCGCCGGTTCTCACCGCTCGGCTGACGAAAGGCCGCCGCCCACCCGACGAGGGGTGGGCGGCGGCCTTTCGGCTGTTCTCATCCACCTCTTATGCGTGGCTCAAGCCCTCATCACAGACCGTCCCTAGCTTGCGGCCATGTTCTTCACCTATCTGAGGCGCGAGTTGCGCCGCCGCAGAAAGGCGGCCCTCGTCGTCGCCTCCGGACTGGCGCTGGGTATCGCGCTGGTCATCGTCGTCACCTCCGTGTCCGCCGGTATGGGCAGGGCGCAGGACAAGGTCCTCCAGTCGCTGTACGGACTGGGCACGGACATGACCGTCACCAAGGCCGCGGCACCGGCCGCGAGCAGCTCCGAGCGGCCGCGCTTCCGCTTCGACGCCCGGGACGACGGCTCGACCGGTGAGCAGAGCAGTGACCGCGTCATGGTGCGGGGTTTCCAGACACTGGCGAGTTCGACCGTGGGCAAGGTCGACGCACAGAGCGGCGTCGCGGACGCCGTGGGCGGGCTGAGCCTCCAGGTCGTCAAGGTCAGCGGCGCGTTCACCCGGGGCCGGTTCGAGCAGGGCGAGGGCGGCGGGCAGGGCCGCGGCCGGGCCGGGGCCCTGCCCTCGCCGCAGGGCCGGGTCGAGGGTGGCGGCGCCGACTTCGACGTCAACAACTACTCGGTCTACGGCACCGACGTCACCAAACCGGCCCTCGGCCCGCTGACCTCCTCGAAGATCACCAGCGGCCGTACGTTCACGACGGCCGAGACGAACGCGAAGGTCGCCGTCGCGGACTCGGCGTACGCCAAGGAGAAGAAGCTCAAGGCCGGCTCCACGGTCACCGTCAAGGGCAGCTCGTTCAAGGTGATCGGCATCGCCACGGCCGACAGCGGGGACGCGGCCGCGAACCTCTACCTCCCGCTGAAGCAGGCGCAGACACTGGCCGGCGCCAAGGACGAGGTCACCACGATCTACGTCAAGGCCACCGACTCGCAGCGGATCGGCAGCGTCAAGTCGGAGATCCAGAAGAACATCTCGGGCACGACGGTCACCACCTCCGCCGACCTGGCCGACACCGTCTCCGGCTCCCTGTCCACGGCCTCCTCCCTCGCCGCGAGTGTCGGCAAGTGGCTCTCGATCACGGTGCTCGTGGCCGCGTTCCTCGTGGCGGGCCTGCTGACGTCCTCGGCGGTCTCCCGGCGGGTCCGCGAGTTCGGCACGCTCAAGGCACTGGGCTGGAAGTCGAGCCGGGTGACGCGGCAGGTCGTCGGAGAGGCCGTCGTCAACGGTCTGGTGGGCGGTGCGCTGGGGATCGCGCTGGGACTGGCGGGCGCGTACGCCGTGACAGCCGTCAGCCCCACGCTGCAGGCGCAGTTGGGCGGGGGCGGAGGGGGCGAGGGCTTCCGGGGCGGCTTCGGCGGCCCGGGCCGTGCGGCGGCCACGAAGACCCTCGACGTCGCCCTCACCGCACCGGTGAGCCTGACGACCATCGCCCTGGCGGTGGCTCTGGCCGTGACGGGCGGGCTGATCGCAGGGGCCTTCGGCGGCTGGCGGGCCTCGCGGCTCCGCCCGGCGGACGCACTGCGGCGGGTGGAGTAGGCGTTCCCCTCGGCCGACGGCACCGCACCGACCACGGGGCGCGGGGCATGTGCGGCTCCGCCGCGTAGGCGCGAACAACCCCCCACGCACCCGCACTCGAAGACGATTCAGGAGCTCCCACCATGTACGAACTCAGAGCTGTCACCAAGCACTACACCCGTTCCAAAGACACCGTCCAAGCCCTCGACGGCATAGACCTGACCATCCCCGACGGCGACCGGCTGGTCATTCAAGGCCCCACCGGCGGCGGCAAATCCACCCTGCTTCAGATGCTCGGCGGTCTGGACCGCCCCACCTCCGGACAGATCGTCCTGGACGGCACCGACCTCGCCGCACTGCCGGAGGCACGACTGACCCGGGTCAGAAGCGAAAGCATCGGCTTCGTCTTCCAGTCCTTCAACCTCATCCCGACGCTCACCGCGCAGGAAAACGTGGAGACCGCCCTCGTCCCGCTCGGCGTGAAACCGAAACAGCGACGCGAACAGGCCGCCGAGGCACTGAAGTCGGTCGGCCTCGGCGAGCGCCTCGCCCATCTGCCCGGCGAGATGTCCGGCGGCCAGCAACAACGCGTGGCCATCGCCCGGGCCCTGGTGAAACAGCCAAAGGTGCTCCTCGCCGACGAACCCACCGGAAATCTCGACGAATCCATGCGCGACGAGATCATGGACGTGCTCGAACGCATGTGGGAGGAGCTCGGCCTCACCTTCGTGATGGTCACCCACGACTCGGCGATAGCGCAGAAGGCCCCGCGCCTGGCGACGATCCGCAAGGGCCGGATCACTGTCAAGGAGAACGCACGTGCGTAACCACGCGGCCCTGTAACGGAGTTCCGACGGCCGTGTAACAGTCGGCCGACGGATTTCCTGTCGTCCTCTCATCTATTGAGCACCTGATCATCCCTCGGCATACTGCGTATTCCGGGGGGTGTACGTGCATGCGTACGAGACCACCCCCGGCCGGGTGAACGGGGAATTCGCCCGGTTCTTCTGCAAGGGGGAAACTTGCGCAGACAAGTGAAAAGGGCGTACGCGGCCACGGTCGCCACAGCGGCTGCCGTGGCCCTGGCGGCGGGCATGACCAGTCCGGCGTCGGCCAACGGCGAGCAGGCGGCAGCGGCCGCCAAGCCGGCGTCCCTGACCGCCAAGCACCGCATCACACTGATCACCGGCGACCGGGTCGTCCTCGACGCCAAGGGCCGTGTCATCGGCCTGGAGCACGCCAAGGGCCGTGAGAACGTACCCGCCCAGGTCCGCAAGGTCGACGGCCACACCCTCGTCATCCCGGCCGACGCCGCCCGTCTGGTCGCCACGGGCAAGCTCGACCAGCGGCTCTTCGACGTCACCGAGCTGAACAAGTCCGCGACCCGCAAGGCCCAGAAGAAGGGCCTGAAGGTCATCGTCGGCTACCAGGGCAGCGCCGCGGCCACCAAGGCCGACGTCCGCGAGGCCGGCACCCTGAGCCGCGCGCTGAAGTCCGTGAACGCGGACGCGGTGCAGACACCGCAGAAGGACACCCCCGAGCTCTGGGACGCGGTCACCAACGGCGAGAAGACCGCCGCCGGGATCGCGCACGTCTGGCTCGACGGCGTCCGCAAGGCCAGCCTCGACAAGTCCGTCCCGCAGATCGGCGCCCCCAAGGCGTGGTCGGCCGGCTACGACGGCAAGGGCACCAAGATCGCCGTCCTGGACACCGGTGTCGACGCCACCCACGACGACCTCAAGGGTCAGGTGGTCGGCGCCAAGAACTTCACCACCTCGCCCGACGCCACCGACAAGGTCGGCCACGGCACGCACGTCGCCTCCATCGCGGCCGGCACCGGCAAGAAGTCCGGCGGCACGTACAAGGGTGTCGCGCCCGGCGCCAAGATTCTCAACGGCAAGGTCCTCGACGACGGCGGATTCGGCAGCGACTCCGAGATCCTCGCCGGCATGGAGTGGGCCGCCGCCGAGGGCGCCGACGTCATCAACATGAGCCTGGGCGGCGGCGACACGCCCGCGATCGACCCGCTGGAAGCGGCGGTGAACAAGCTGTCCGACGAGAAGGGCGTCCTGTTCGCCATCGCGGCCGGCAACGAGGGCGACTTCGGCGAGCAGACCATCGGCTCCCCGGGCAGCGCCGCCGCGGCCCTGACCGTCGGCGCGGTCGACGACAAGGACAAGCTCGCCGACTTCTCCAGCCGCGGCCCCGGCATGGACGGCGCCCTCAAGCCCGACGTGACCGCGCCCGGCGTGGACATCACCGCGGCCTCCGCCCCGGGCAACCAGATAGCCCAGGAGGTCGGCGAGAAGCCGGCCGGCTACATGACGATCTCCGGTACGTCGATGGCGACCCCGCACGTGGCGGGCGCGGCGGCGATCCTCAAGCAGCAGCACCCGGAGTGGAAGTACGCCGAGCTCAAGGGCGCCCTCACCGGCTCCACCAAGGGCGGCAAGTACACCCCGTTCGAGCAGGGTTCGGGCCGGATCCAGGTCGACCAGGCCATCAAGCAGTCCGTGATCGCCGATCCGGCCTCGGTGAGCTTCGGTGTGCAGCAGTGGCCGCACACCGACGACAAGCCGGTCACCAAGGAGCTGACGTACCGCAACCTCGGTACGAAGGACGTCACGCTGAAGCTTTCGTCGACGGCCACCAACCCGAAGGGCCAGGCCGCCCCGGCCGGCTTCTTCAAGCTCGGCGCCACCTCGGTGACGGTCCCGGCCGGCGGCAAGGCCTCCGTGCCGTTCACCGTCGACACCAAGCTGGGCGGCACCGTCGACGGCGCGTACTCGGCGTACGTGACGGCGACGGGCGACGGGCAGACCGTCCGCACGGCGGCCGCGGTGCAGCGTGAGGTCGAGTCGTACGACGTGACGCTGAAGTTCCTCGACCGTGACGGCAAGGCGGCGAAGAACTACAGCGCCGACCTGACCGGCATCGCGGGCCTGGGCAAGGGCAAGGACGCCATGCCGTACGACGAGGACGGCACGGTCACCGCCCGCCTCCCCAAGGGCACCTACATCCTGAACACGAACATCTTCGCGGGCGACGACCCGGAGAAGTTCGAGGGCGTCGACTGGCTCGCCCAGCCCAAGCTGAGCCTCACCAAGAACACGACGGTCACGCTGGACGCCCGCAAGGCCAAGCCGGTGGACATCACCGTCCCGGCCACCGGCGTCAAGTCGGAGTTCGCCTCGGCCGACTACACGGTGACATCCGGTGACTACAGCTGGGGCTTCGGCTGGTGGCTGGACTCCTACGACAAGTTCCGCAGCGCCCACGTCGGCCCGCAGATCACCGACGGTTCGGTGACCCAGCAGTGGGACGGCCACTGGTCCAAGGGCGACAAGGAGGAGTACGACGTCATCGCCGGCGGCCCGGTCAAGCAGCTCGCCACCGGTTTCACCAAGCACTACAAGGCGAGCGAGCTCGCCACGGTGAAGGCCGGCCTCGGCGCATCGGCGAGCGGCAAGAAGGGCGCGATCAACGCGGTGGGCTGGATGCCGTGGAGCTCCAGCGCCTCCTCGATCGGCATCCCGCAGACCCTGCCCGGCACCCGGACGCTGCACCTGTCCGCCCAGGGCGGCGTGCAGTGGCAGCTCGAGTTCGCCCAGGCCGGCGGTGTGGACGCGGACGGCTTCCCGGTCGACGAGGCCGCCTACGCGATGGGCACGCACAAGTTCGCCGGCGGCAAGAGCTACTCGAAGACCGTCAACACGGCTGTCTTCGGCCCGCGCCTGAGCGGTGACTTCGGTGTCTTCCGTGAGGGCAACGAGATCTACGGTTCCCTGCCGCTGTTCGCCGACGGCAAGGGCAACGTGGGCTACTCGAAGTTCTCCGCGGTCGACACGACCCTGTACCGCAACGGCACCAAGGTCGGCAGCAACGACGACCCGCTGTTCGGCGACAAGCAGTTCAAGGTCCCGGCCGGTGACGCCGAGTACAAGCTGACGACGTCGGTCAAGCGCAGCGTCAAGGTCGCGGCGGCCTCCACTCGCGTCGACGCCAGCTGGACGTTCCGCTCGAAGAAGACCAGCGACATCACGAAGCTGCCCGTCTCCACGGCGCGCTTCCTTGCGACCACGGATCTGGGCAGCAAGGCCCCGGCCGACAAGACCGTCAAGGTCCCGGTCACCGTCGAGGGCGCGGCCAAGGGCAGCAACCTGAAGTCGCTGTCGGTGTACGCCTCGTACGACTACGGCAAGACCTGGAAGAAGCTCACCGTCAAGGACGGCAAGGTGAGCGTCAAGAACCCGGCGAAGGGCAAGGGCATCTCCTTCCACGCCAAGATCGCAGACAAGAAGGGCAACAAGTCGACGATCTCGATCTACAACGCGTACTACGGCAAGTAGCACGCGTGGCAGGCAAGCAGTAGCGCAAGCGCGTTGACGGCCCGTCGGGAGCTTCGGCTTCCGGCGGGCCCGTCGCGTCGGACCGACACGCCCGCCCGCTCACTCCGACGGTGTCGAAGCCCTGGCCCCGGAGCGCGTCGCGTCCGCCCCCCAGCTCGCCAGCAGGCGCAAGGCCTCCGCCGGCGGGGTGCCCGGTTCCGCGTGGTACGTGATCAGGGACTGCTCGCCGTCGTCGACCAGGCGGAACGTCTCGAAGGACAGGGTCAGGTCGCCGACCAGGGGGTGGCGCATGCGCTTGACGCCGTAGCTCTTCTCCTTGACGTCGTGGGCGGCCCAGAGGCGGCGGAACTCCTCGCTCTTCACCGACAGCTCGCCGACCAGCGCCGACAGCTGCGGGTCGTCCGGGTGGCAGCCCGCGTCCAGGCGCAGGTAGCCGACGATGTCGGCCGCCTTCTGGTCCCACTCGACGAACAGCTCGCGGTACTCGGGCCGCAAGAACACCATCCGCGCCCAGTTCCGCTCCTGGGCCGGCAGCTCCGCCCAGTCACCGAAGAGAGCCGCGGCCATCCGGTTCCACGCCAGGACGTCCGAGCGCCGCCCGACGATGTACGCCGGGACGTTCTCGATCGAGTCCAGCAGATGCCGCAGCGCCGGCCGCACCTGCTGGCTGCGCGCCACCGGCTTCTTCTTGTGCTGCTTCGGCTTCGCCAGATGCATCAGGTGCGCGTGCTCGGCGTCACTCAGCCGCAGGGCGCGCGCGATCGCGTCCAGCACCTCCGCCGAGACGTTGCGGCCGTTGCCCTGCTCCAGCCGCGTGTAGTACGCCACGGACACCCCGGCCAGCTGCGCCAGCTCCTCACGGCGCAGCCCGGGCACCCGCCGCCGCCCGAAGTCGGGCAGCCCCACGTCCTCCGGCTTCAGCCGGGCCCGCCGGGTGCGCAGGAACTCACTGAGCTCGACGCGCCGGTCCAGGCCGCCGCCGGCCGTCTGTGCGGGTTCGGGCTGTTCGTCCATGCGTTCCAGTATTCACGGTCGTACGCACACCAGCCTGACCCCGCCAGTGGTACGCACCGTGTGCGTACGCAAAACCGTGGTCTGGGTGAGCTCTCGTCAATCGGGCACGCTGGTGATCGTGCCCGGTCAGAAGATCCAGAAGGCAGCCGGGCACACAACCCCCGCTAGGAGAACCCCCGGCATGACCACTGTTGCTGCGTACGCCGCTCCCGCTCCCAAGGCTCCGCTGGAGCGCACCACCATCGAGCGCCGCGAGGTCCGCGAGTTCGACGTCCTGATCGACATCAAGTTCGCCGGCATCTGCCACTCCGACATCCACCAGGCCCAGGAGGGCTGGGGCGAGGCGATCTTCCCGATGGTCCCCGGCCACGAGATAGCCGGTGTCGTCACCGAGGTCGGCCCGGGCGTCACGAAGTTCGCCGTCGGTGACCGCGTGGGCGTCGGCTGCATGGTCGACTCCTGCCGCGAGTGCGAGAACTGCAAGGACGGACGCGAGCAGTACTGCGTGAAGGGCAACGTCCCGACGTACAACGGCATCGGCCACGACGGCGAGCCCACCTACGGCGGCTACTCGCAGAACGTCGTCGTCGACGAGAACTTCGTCGTCCGTATCCCCGACGGCCTCTCCCTCGACGTCGCGGCCCCGCTGCTGTGCGCCGGCATCACCCTCTACTCCCCGCTCCGCCGCTTCGGTGCCGGCCCCGGCAAGAAGGTCGCGATCGTCGGCCTGGGCGGCCTCGGCCACATGGGCGTCAAGATCGCCCACGCGCTCGGCGCCGAGGTGACCGTGCTGTCGCAGTCCCTGCGCAAGCAGGAGGACGGACTGCGGCTGGGCGCGGACCACTACTACGCCACCAGCGACCCGAAGACCTTCGAGGAGCTGGCCGGCACGTTCGACCTGATCGTGTCCACGGTGTCCGCCCCGCTGGACTTCAACGCCTACCTGTCGCTGCTGAAGACCGAGGGCACGCTGGCCAACGTCGGTGCCCCCGAGGAGCCGGTCTCCCTCAACCTCTTCTCGGTGATCGGCGGCGGCAAGAACCTCGCCGGTTCCATGATCGGCGGTATCGCCGAGACGCAGGAGATGCTGGACTTCTGCGCCGAGCACGGCCTCGGTGCCGAGATCGAGCTGATCCGCGGCGACCAGATCAACGAGGCGTACGAGCGGGTCCAGGCCAGCGACGTGCGCTACCGCTTCGTGATCGACACGGCGACGATCTGACCTCGGACCCATGTGCAGCAGCCCTGAGGGCCCCGGCCGCGTGCCGGGGCCCTCAGGGCTTTCGTGATGCACGGCGGGCCGCACGCGGGGTACCCGTGGGGGAGTGCACCGCAGGCGTTCGCCGGGTACTTCAGGGGAGGCCCGTCATGACCGTGCAGCTGAACCACACCATCGTCGTCGCCCACGACAAGCGCGCATCGGCCCGGTTCCTCGCCGATCTCCTGGGGCTCGACGTGAGTCCGCCCTACGGCCCCTTCCTCCCGGTAGAGATCCCCAACGGCGTGACGCTCGACTTCATGGACAGCCCCGGCGCCATCACGCCGCAGCACTACGCCTTCCTCGTCTCGGAGGACGAGTTCGACCAGATCTTCGGCCGCATCCAGGAGGCCGGCCTCACCTACTGGGCGGACCCGTTCCACAGCCGCCCCGGGGAGATCAACCACAACGACGGCGGCCGCGGGGCCTACTTCGACGACCCCGACGGCCACCGCCTGGAGATCATCACGAGGCCCTACGGCAGCGGCGGCTGAGCCGCCCGTCCCGCCCGCGCCCCGGCTCGTCACATCGTCGCGGCCCCGCCCGTCATACCGGCGAAGGCGACACCACGACGAACAACCGGGGAGCAGTCATGACATCACCGATCCTGGTCACCGGCGGCACGGGCACCCTCGGAGCCCACGTCGTCCCGCTGCTGCGGGCGTCCGGCCACGACGTGCGGATCCTCACCCGGAGCGCCCGCCCCGCAGCGGACGGCGTCGAGTACGTCACCGGGGACCTGCTGAAGGGCGACGGCGTCGAGGCCGCCGTCTTCGGCGCCGAAACCGTGCTGCACCTGGCGGGCGGCCCCAAGGGCGACGACGAGGCGACCCGCACCCTGGTGGCCGCCGCGGCCCGGGCCGGCGTACGGCACCTGGTCTACGTCTCGGTCATCGGCGCCGACCGGGTCCCGCTGGCCTGGATGCGGACAAAGCTGGAGTCGGAGCGGGCTGTCGCCGAGTCAGGCATCCCGTGGACGACCCTGCGCGCGGCTCAGTTCCACGACCTCACGCTGACCATGGTCGAGAAGATGGCGAAGCTGCCGGTCTTCCCGGTCCCCGGTGGCCTCCGGCTCCAGCCGGTCGACTCCCGCGAGGTCGCCGCCCGCCTCGCGGAGCTGACCCTCGGCGCCCCCTCCGGCCGGGTCCCGGACCTGACCGGACCGCACGTCCACGACCTCGCCGCCCTGGCCCGCCCCTACCTCCGCCTGAGCGGCAGGCGCCGCCCCATGCTGCCGGTGCGCATCCCCGGGAAGGCGGGGCGGGCGTACCGGGCGGGGGAGAACCTGGCACCGGCGGGGGCGGAGGAGGGGAAGCGGACCTGGGAGGAGTTCCTGGCGGAGAGGCTCGGCTAGATCGTGTCCTACCCGGCGTTCGGCCGGTCCTGCTCCTCGAAGGTCCACACCGCTCGGGACCCCGGGCCGACCACGAGGGCCGAGTGGCCGATCCGCTCCACGTGCCGGTACGACACCGGGTGGTTCAGCGTCATCTCGATCTGCTTGAGGCCCACCTGGTCCAGGGGCACGGAGTCGAACCGGATCGTGGTGCCGCCGCCCTTCGCGAGGACGCCCCCGCCCGGCAGCGACCGGACCGCGAATCCGCCGGCCTTCAGCAGCGGCACCGTGGCGGCGAGGTCGCGTGCGGTCACCGCGAGCCTGATGCCGGTCACGTCCCGCATCAGGTGGTCGCGGTAGGCGTCGGACAGGTAGCGCTCCCGGCCCACGTCGCCCGGGTGGGAGGCGGGCTCGGTGTTGCTGCGCGGGTCGGCGAAGTACTCCGGCCGGTACTCCATGCCCCAGGCGCCGAAGAGGTCGTACTGGTCGGTGGTGAAGACCGCGTCGAACCAGGGCACGGGGACGCCGTCGCCGAAGTCGCGCGTCTGCGGGAACTCGACCGGGTCGCTGATCCCGGCCTTCCGCAGCCGCTCGACCACCGTGGGCAGGTCGCCGGCGCGCTCGGTGGACACGCCCAGGCCTGCGGCGCCGAGGGTGCCGTCCTTGCCCGGTACGTCGCCCACTCCGAAGAGCTCGAAGTAGGTCTCGCGCCCCATCAGATAGCGGCCGGTCCAGGTCTGCCCGCCGGAGCCGGTCGTGGTGCGGACCTGGAAGTTCGCGAAGTCCCGCAGGTAGGAGGAGTGCTCGATGGCGTCCGCGGTCTGCCGGTCGAAGACGCCGTAGGCGTGGTTGCAGAACAGCAGTTGCCGCCCGTCCGAGCTTCCGTTCTCCGCCGCCCGTGCCGTGCTCACGCCGCCCTGGACCGCCCCCGCGAGGGCCAGAGCGATGACCATGATCAGCTGTAACGCTCGTCTGAGAACCATGCGAGGGAGCGTAGGGCGGGAGGAGACGATTCCGCTGCGGATCGTGCCCCTTGCGGGGTCAGGCCTTGGTCAGTGGGTCCGCTGGTGGCGGTGATGCCGCCGGCGACGCCGGTGAGGGCTCCTGCCCGCCCTGGTCGAGCCGGAAGGGCGGGTACTGGTCCGTCAGCAGCGTGACGTAGGCCGTCACCCGGGCCGCCCAGCGGGCGAGGCCGATCAGGAAATCGAAGAGGTGCCGCGGGTAGCGGGCGGTGAAGAGCAGGATGACGACGGCGACCAGGGAGAGGAAGGGCAGCAGCCCGCCGCCCCGCCAGTCCTCCCCGCCCCAGCCGCCCCCGACGAACATCGCGACCACGATGTACTGCGGGATCGCCAGCAGCCACCACTTCACCAGGACCAGTCCGCGCGACAGCCGCTCGGGATACGCGACGTCGAAGCGCGCCGGGTAGTCGGGCACGTCGGCGAGGGTGAAGGGCGGGTACCGGTCGGTGCCGAGCGCGGTGTGCGCGTAGTAGCCGACCCGCCAGTTCCAGCGCAGTACGCCGACGCTGAAGTCGAAGAGAGACCGCGGGTAGCGGGCCGTGAAGAGGATGGCGAAGAAGGCGATCACGGTCACGACGGTGAAGGCGATCCACAGGAACACCAGCACGATGTAGTGCGGGATGGCGAGCAGCCATTTCACCAGCCACATCCACCGGGACAGGCGGGGATCGACGGACGCCTCCAGACGCACGGGTGACGCGGCGACAGCAATCATGGGGCGGCTCTCCTCTCGCCTGCAGACTCGCAAGCGAGGAGGAGCCCCGCGACCCGGGCGGGGCCGTTCGCGCGTCAGTGCGGTCGAGTGCCCTCGGGCCGCCGCGGCGGGGCCGCTACGACCGGACGGCCACTGTGACGGGACGGCCGCTACGACGGGACGGCCGCTCCGGCATTCGGCTCGTCGGTGCCCGGCTCGTCGGCCGCCGCTTCGCCCGCCGGATCGACGAGCTGCTCGCGCACGTAGTTCCACACCACAGCGATCAGCGCGGCCACGGGCACGGCGAGCAGGCTGCCCACGATGCCGGCCAGGTTGCCGCCCAGCGTCACCGCCAGCAGGACGACGGCCGCGTGCAGACCCAGACCACGGCTCTGGATCATGGGCTGGAAGACGTTGCCCTCCAGCTGCTGCACCACCACGATGATCGCCAGCACGATCACCGCGTCCGTCAGACCGTTGGACACGAGCGCGATGAGCACCGCCACGAAGCCGGCGAACAGGGCGCCGATGATCGGCACGAACGCCGAGACGAAGGTCAGCACCGCGAGCGGAAGCACCAGCGGGACACCCAGGATCCACAGGCCGAGTCCGATCAGGACGGCGTCGAGCAGGCCGACGGCCGCCTGGGACCGCACGAAGGCACCCAGGGTGTCCCAGCTCCGCGCGCACACCGTCGGCACGTCGGTGGCGAAGCGGCCGGGCAGCTGCCGGGACAGCCACGGCAGGAACCGCGGGCCGTCCTTCAGGAAGAAGAACATCAGGAAGAGCGCGAGGACGGCGGTGACGACGCCGTTCACCACGGTGCTCACCCCGGTGACGACGGCGCCCACCATGCTGCCGACGCCCTCCTGGGCGCGGGAGACCGCGCTGTCGAAGGCCTGGTTGATCTGCGCGTCCCCGATGTTCAAGGGCGGTCCTGCGGCCCACTCGCGCAGCCGCTGGATCCCCTCCACGACACCGTCGGTCAGCTCTCCGGACTGGGACGCCACCGGCACGGCGATCAGCGCCACCACACCGACGGCGACCAGCAGGAACAGTACGGTCACGACGGACGCGGCCAGCGCGGGCGGCCACCCGCGACGGCGCAGCAGCCGGGCCGCGGGCCAGGTCAGCGTGGTCAGCAGCAGCCCGACCACGAGCGGCCACACCACCGACCACATCCGGCCCAGCAACCACAACGCCACGGCCGACATGGCGAGCACCAGCAGCAACTCGGCGGAAACCCGCGCGGACGTCCGCAACGCGGCACGGGACCTCTCGGAACTCAGGGGCGCAGTCACGTGGGCACCCTATTGGCTGCCCGTACGCTCCCAGCAGCCCCCCGTCCTCCTGTGCGGACCGTAGGGTGCGTCGTGCTGCGTGAGATCCAGGGCGCGTGGGAGCCGGTGAAAGGAAGAGCGATGCGGGGCGACCCCATGGACAGGCTCGCCGCCGAGCTGGGTGTGCCTGCGGATCAGGTACGAACGGCTCGAACCCCGAGAAGGGGAGTCCTCTTCGGTTTCCGGTGCGAGCCAGGGGCGTGTCTCGACGTGTGGAGGCGCGCACGTGAGCGATACGGATCCACCGGATTGTGGCCCTTCATCTCTCACACCTCACCGAGCCGATGGGAATGGGCAGGCGTAGCCGGCGACAGCCGCGCCGACAAGGGTCGACAGCCGATCGTCGAGAGGCTGATGGAGCTGCAGGCGAACGACCTTCTCACGGAAGCGCAGTGGTTCAGAGGGCCCCAGGCACACCCGACCTCCGCACGCGACTTCGAAGACCTGGCCCGGCGACTCGCAGATTCCACTCCGGCGGCCGGGGCGCGGGCACCCAGGTCCGCGCAGTCCCTGCTCGCCACCTTCTTCGCAGAGCCCCCCGAGTGGATCTGCCTTGTCTCCACCGAGGATCCCTCCGGTCTCCCGGAACTCCTGGACGCACCGTTCACGCCGAACCACACGCCGTTCCCCGGCGGGGAAGGACTGTCCTACCGGGACCACGCGAGCGTCCTGCGGGCGTGGCACGACCGGTACGGTGCGGAGATCTGCTACCTCGACACCCACGAGGTGATGCTGTCGGTGGAGCACCCTCCGGCGGCCCCGTTGGAGGCAGCACGGGTCGCGATAGAGCACTACGCCTACTGCCCCGACCTGGACCAGGTCATTGGAGGGTTGCCCGAGGTCACTTTGCAGGTCCCGACGCGAACCTGGTTCTTCTGGTGGGACTGAGCAACCATCCGCCTACATTTCGGTGGCAGCCCGGCCTCGGGTTCATTCCGGTGCAAGCGCGTAGCGCGCCATGATGTCGAAGAGCAGTTCAACACGGCTTCGGACACGGCTGTCCACGGTTCCCTGGACACTCACGGACACCTCGTCGCCGTTCACGGATCGGGCGATGTGGAGATCGACGCGGTCGCGCCCGACGAGGGGGTAGGTGTACCAGGCCGAGCGTGGTTGGTCGTCGTCGGTCTCGGGCAGTGCCGTGTCGATGGCCAACCAGTCGCTGTCGTCGAAGTCGTACTCCACTTCCGCCGCGAGGTACTCGCAGAAGGGGCGGAGATTGCTCAACCAGATCCAGCCTGCCGCGACCGTCCTGCTCGGCTGCGTGCCGGGCGATGAGTCGACCACGGTGTTGAGGTCCTCGTACAGACAGTCCAGCGAGCGGTGCGTCGGCTCTCCGGCGGGTGTCGTCTCCGTGAGAACCCATCCGGGCATCTGCTGTCGTATGTCAGCGGAGAGGCCGTCGCTGTCCGGGTCCGCCAGTCGGCGCAAGACGCTGAAGGCCATCTCACGGGCAACGTGGCGAGCAAGGCACCCGAGATCCATCGTGGGATTCGACCCGGTCGCCCCCTCGGCGTCACTGTCGTCGCGGAGGGAGCTGACCGAAGCCGTGTCCCACGCCTCAATGTCTTGCGACAGTGCTCGGAGCAACCGGTACCGAGCCAGCTGAGGAAGGTTCTCCGCAACCTCTGATGCAGCCCAGCCTTCCGGATCGTCAGCGCCGAGAGCTGCAAACAGTCGGGTGATCTTCTCGTTGTCGCTCACTTCGAATCAGCCGTCGGCCTTGGCAACACCTATCGGGCAGGACACCCCGGTGCCGCCGATGCCGCAGTAGCCCGCGGGGTTCTTGTCCAGGTACTGCTGGTGGTAGCCCTCCGCCGGGTAGAAGGGGCGGCCCTCCGTCGTGACGATCTCCGTGGTGACGGTGCCGTAGCCGGAGGACGTCAGGACCTTCTGGTACGCCGCGCGGGACTCCTTGGCGGCGGCCTCCTGCTCGGGGGTGTGGGTGTAGATCGCCGAGCGGTACTGCGTGCCCACGTCGTTGCCCTGGCGGAAGCCCTGCGTCGGGTCGTGGGACTCCCAGAACGTCTTCAGGAGGCGCTCGTACGAGACCTGCTCCGGGTCGAAGACCACCCGTACGACCTCGGTGTGGCCGGTCAGGCCCGAGCAGACCTCCTCGTACGTGGGGTTCTCGGTGTGGCCGCCCTGGTAGCCGACGAGGGTCGTCCACACACCGGCCGGGAGCTGCCAGAACTTGCGCTCGGCGCCCCAGAAGCAGCCCAGGCCGAAGTCGGCGGTCTCCAGGCCCTCGGGGTACGGGCCGAGCAGCGGGTTGCCGAGGACGGTGTGGCGGTCGGGGACCGTGAACGCCGGCTCCGGGCGGCCTTGCAGCGCCTGCTCGGAAGTCGGCAGCTGGGGCGTACGGCTGTGCAGGAACATGCGGTCTCCAATCAGGGCGACGCCCACTGCAACGTGCCGGTGGTGCCCGGCATTCCGGCGGGCCCCGGGCCTGCACGGCGGCCCGGGGAAGGCTCAGTGCGGCAGGCTCGCCGGGCTGCCGCCGTTCGCCTCGTAGCCCGCCACCGCCAGGGCCCGGTACACCGCGAACTCCGCCGCCGGGTCGGCCGAGAGGGTCCAGGGCAGGGCGCCCACATGGCCGTCGATGTGCACCAGCTGGTTCATGGCCTCCGACCAGCGCTCACTGCGGACCAGGAAGAACACCAGCATGTGCCGGACGTGGGCCAGCATCGGGTCGTCGGGGCGGGCCGAGTGCACCGCGTGCAGCGCGCCGTGGACCGCCTTCGTGACGACCTCGCTCTGCCAGAAGCTCGCGACGAGGGTCACCTCGGGAAGGTGCTCGAACACCGCGAACAGGGGCATCGCCGAGAGGAGGGAGCCCCGGGGCGCCCGGGCCGCCGCGGCCTCGGCGAACGCGTACGCCTCCGCACGCGAGCCGTGCCACTTCTCGCACCAGTAGTGCAGCGCCGCCAGGTGCGCCCCCATGTGGGCCGGGGCGCGGTCCAGGATCTTCAGCCAGACCTGCTCGAAGTCCTTCTGCGAGTAACCGAGGCCGCGGGCCACCGACAGCTCGACGATGTACGGGATCGGGTCACCGGGGGCGAGCAGCGCCGCCTCACCGCACGCCGTCCTCGCCTCCTCCATGATGATCCGGAACTCGTCCGTCCCCGGCGTCGCCGTCCGCCACGCCTGCTGCACCAGGAACTCGGCGTGCACCGCCGCGCCGCCCGCGTCCTTGGGTGCCTCGGCCCGCCACACCCGCAGCCACTGTCCGCCCGGCGCCTCGCTCACCCCGCCGGGCCGCCGCGAGAGCTCCAGCGAGGCCGCGCCCGCGAAGGCCTGCACCCGCTGCCAGCGCCGCTCGCCCTCCGTCTCCGTGCCCGCCAGGAGCTGCTGCGCGGCACGGTGGTCCTGCGTGCGCTGCACCACGTCCAGGACGTCCAGCAGGTCCTGGTCGGGGCCCGGCATGCGGATGTCGAGCTCCTCCTCCAGGACGAAGCCGTAGTTCGCGGGGTCCGCCGCGTCCGGGTGGTCGGGCGAGACCAGCCCTGTCGCACCACCGCGCTTGCGCCGCAGGAAGGGGAGCAGCACGAAGCCCAGCATGACCAGCGCGATCAGGACCCAGAGAATCTCCATGCAACAAGCGAACCAGACCGCGCCGACAATTGGCCAACCTGCTCCCGGAACCTGTGGAAAACCCCAACCGACGCCGTCCCCCGGCACGGGTCGGAACCTGTGGAAAACCCCGGCTCACGCCGTCGCCCGGCATGCGTCGCTCCGGCGCACTACCCTCGGTGCTCATGAGCGACAGGCACATCAGTCAGCACTTCGAGACGCTCGCGATCCACGCGGGCAACACCGCCGACCCCCTGACGGGCGCGGTCGTCCCGCCGATCTACCAGGTCTCGACCTACAAGCAGGACGGCGTCGGCGGGCTGCGCGGCGGCTACGAGTACAGCCGCAGCGCCAATCCCACCAGGACCGCGCTGGAGGAGAACCTCGCCGCCCTGGAGGGCGGCCGCCGCGGGCTCGCGTTCGCGTCCGGGCTGGCGGCCGAGGACTGCCTGCTGCGTACGCTGCTCGGCCCCGGCGACCACGTGGTCATCCCGAACGACGCGTACGGCGGCACGTTCCGCCTGTTCGCCAAGGTCGTCGCCCGCTGGGGCATCGAGTGGTCGGTCGCCGACACCAGCGATCCGGCCGCCGTACGGGCCGCCATCACCCCGAAGACCAAGGTCGTCTGGGTGGAGACGCCCTCCAACCCGCTGCTCGGCATCACCGACATCGCCGCCGTCGCGCAGGTCGCCCGGGACGCCGGCGCCCGCCTCGTCGTCGACAACACCTTCGCCACGCCCTACCTCCAGCAGCCGCTGTCGCTGGGCGCGGACGTCGTCGTGCACTCGCTGACCAAGTACATGGGCGGTCACTCCGACGTCGTCGGCGGCGCCCTGATCACCGCTGACGCCGGCCTGGGCGAGGAACTGGCCTTCCACCAGAACGCGATGGGCGCGGTCGCCGGGCCCTTCGACTCCTGGCTGGTGCTGCGCGGCACCAAGACGCTTTCGGTGCGCATGGACCGGCACAGCGAGAACGCGGTCAAGGTCGCCGACATGCTCACCCGGCACGCGCGCGTGAGCAGCGTGCTGTACCCAGGTCTGCCGGAGCACCCCGGTCACGAGGTCGCGGCCAAGCAGATGAAGTCGTTCGGCGGCATGGTCTCCTTCCGCGTCGAGGGCGGCGAGGAGGCGGCCGTCGAGGTCTGCAACCGCGCCAAGATCTTCACGCTGGGCGAGTCCCTGGGCGGCGTCGAGTCGCTGATCGAGCACCCCGGCCGCATGACGCACGCCTCCGTGGCCGGCTCGGCCCTGGAGGTCCCCGCGGACCTGGTGCGGCTGTCCGTCGGCATCGAGAACGCCGAGGACCTGGTGGAGGACCTGCAGCAGGCGCTCGGCTAGACCGGTGGGGCCCCCGGCGGGGTCACCAGCCGGTGAGGGGTGGAGTCGTGTCGGACGGCGGCTCCACCCACGGACGGGCCGTCAGCGCCCACACCGTGAACGCCACGGCCGCCGCGAGCAGCAGCAGCCACAGGAGACGGCGGGCGAGCGTCCTGCGCCGCAGCATGCGGCCGCCGCGGCGCACCGCCTCCGTGTGGATCTCGGGCGGAAGCGGCCGCGCCGGCTGCTCGAGGAGCCTGCGTACGGTCGCCTCGCGGTCGTTCCCGCT
>NZ_JBEOXI010000107.1:0-26237 GCF_040296465.1 Streptomyces sp. NPDC002130 | reverse complement strand
GACAAGAACGGCTACGGCGACATCGTCCTCGGCGTGCCGGACAAGGACAACGGCAAGGGCGCGGTCACGATCTGGCGCGGCACGTCGTCGGGCCCCCAAGTTCGCCTCCAATGTGAGGGGCGGCCGTATGCGGGCGCCGTCGAGTAGACGGCGGTTCCAAGCAGCGGCTCTATTCGTGCTGGGTCTGGTCCTGCTGATCGCGGGGGTTGCCCTCCCGCTCAAGCCGGGCGGTTTTCCGATCATCAGCCTGTTCGGTTTCTTGTTCATGTTCGGCGCAGGGGTGTTGCGTCGTCCAACCTACGTGTATCAGCGGGCGCCGATGATGTCCGAATCGACTCGCTGCACATCGAAACTGCCACGCCCGGTAATATGTACGCAAAGACAACCTCTCCGACTAGGTGAATTGTCTCGTTATTCCGATAGGTTCGATTTTGTTCGGACACCCCGCCGCCCGCTGACAACACGACGGAGTGCCTTTTGCTCGCTATCTTGCTTGCCCATGCCGTTGCCGCCCTCTTGGCTCCGCTTGTGGTGCGCAGGTTAGGGCGAAACGGCTTCTTCCCCCTCGCGATAGTCCCCCTCGCCGGCCTCGGCTGGGTCATCGACAAATGGGGCACCGTCGAGTCGCTGCCGCCTGGTCGCCCAGCCGGGGCACCAGCTGCGGGTCGTCGGCGAAGTCGCGCAGCACGCGCGCGTAGTCGGCCGGGTCGTGGCCGCGGACGAGGAAGCCGGTGTGCCCGTCGCGCACGGCGATCGGCAGGCCGCCGACCGACGCCGCGAGCACCGGGGTGCCGGCCGCCTGCGCCTCTATGGCGACCAGGCCGAAGGACTCGCTGTAGGAGGGCATGACCAGCACGGAGGCGGCGCGGAACCAGTCCGCCAGCTGCTCCTGGCCGACCGGCGGGCGGAACCGTACGACATCCGCGATGCCCAGGCGCGCGGCCAGCTTCTGCAGACCCTCGGGCTTGGCGAGGCCGCTGCCGGAGGGGCCGCCGACGACGGGGACGAGGATGCGCGAGCGCAGTTCGGGGCGCTCGTCGAGGAGGACGGCGACGGCGCGCAGCAGCACGTCGGGGGCCTTCAGCGGCTGGATGCGGCCGGCGAAGAGCGGGATCAGCGCGTCCTGGGGCAGGCCCAGGCGGGCCCGGGCCGCGGCGCGGCCGTCGGCGGGCGAGAAGCGGCTGAGGTTCACGCCGGGGTGGACCACGGCGACCTTGTCGATGTCGGCCGTGTAGTGCCGCACCAGTTCGTCGGCCTCTTCGGTGGTGTTGGCGATGAGGCGGTCGGCGGCGGCGACGATCTGGGTCTCGCCGATGACGCGGGCGGCCGGTTCGGGGGTGTCGCCGTCGGCCAGGTTGGCGTTCTTGACCTTGGCCATGGTGTGCATGGCGTGCACCAGGGGGACGCCCCAGCGCTGGGCGGCGAGCCAGCCGACGTGGCCGGAGAGCCAGTAGTGGGAGTGGACCAGGTCGTAGTGGCCGGGGCGGTGGTGGGCCCAGGCCTGCATCACGCCGTGGGTGAAGGCGCACAGCTGGGCGGGGAGGTCCTCCTTGTTGAGGCCCTCGTAGGGACCGGCGTCGACGTGGCGGACGAGGACGCCGGGGGCCAGCTCGACGGTCGGCGGGAGGGCGGCGGCGGTCGCGCGCGTGAAGATCTCGACCTCGATGCCCTGCGCGGCGAGGCGCTGGGCGAGCTCGACGATGTAGACGTTCATGCCGCCGGCGTCGCCGGTGCCCGGCTGGTGGAGCGGCGAGGTGTGCACGGAGAGCATGGCGACGCGGCGGGGCCTGCGGTGCAGCCGCAGACGGGTCGGCGACGACGCGGAGCGCCGGCCGAGCCTGCCGATGTACTGGCTCACGTGGCGTTCCTCCTCGCTCCGGGCATGCCTTCGCAGGGCGCACGGGGCCCTCCGACGGGGTCCAACACCGGAGCGAGGTGCTCCATTTCCCGATTCGGCAGTTTTACCGAATCATTACCGCTTGTCGCTCAACCGTTCGAGGGCGGGAGGGGTCGGATCCGCCGCTCACAGTGCGCCGGAAAAGACCGGGCACCGAACTCCCGGGATCCCTACGCTCACGGGCATGACAGGCACACGGCACCGCTCCGCCCCGCCCCCTGAACCAGAGGAGCTTCTCCCCTGCCCGTGCTGCGGCCACCGCACCCTCGGCGAGCTGTGGGCCTACGAGATCTGCCCGGTCTGCTACTGGGAGGAGGACCCCTCCCAGCTCCGCCACCCCACGGCCGGCTTCGGCCCCAACCACGGGCTGAGCTTGATCGAGGCGCAGGTCAACTACCGGCGGATCGGTGCCGTGACCGAGGAGATGCGGCGCCACGTACGGCCGCCACGGGACGACGAGCCGCTGGACCCGGGCTTCCGGCCCGCCGACCCGGACCGTGACCCGTTCGAGCGGGGGCCGGCCGGCGAACCGATGCCCGGCGACCTCACCACGCTCTACTACTGGCGCCCCACCTACTGGCGGCGGCACCTCGCCCACTGACGGGGCCGGCGGCCGCTTAACCTCGTACGCATGACACCCCGCGCCACCCCCCGCCCCCTCGGAACGGTGACGCGCGGGACGACCAACCCCAACCGGCTGCGCCGCATGGACCGCTGGATCGCGGCCACGCACGGCGCCGAGCTGCGCCGCGCCGCCGACCCGGTGGCGGTCGACCTCGGGTACGGCGCCGCCCCCTGGACGGCCGTCGAACTGCTGCAGCGCCTGCGTACGGTCGCGCCACGCGCGCGCGTGGTCGGCGTCGAGATCGACCCGGCCCGGGTCGCGGCGGCGCTGCCCTACGAGCGGGCGGGGCTCGCCTTCCGGCACGGCGGCTTCGAGATCCCGATCCCGCAGCGGCCCCTGCTCGTCCGCGCGGCGAACGTGCTGCGGCAGTACGAGGAGGGCGAGGTCGCGGCCGTGTGGCGGCGGCTGTGCGCGCGGCTCGCACCGGCCGACCCGGCGACCGGGTCGCGCGGCGGGCTGCTGGTCGAGGGGACCTGCGACGAGATCGGACGCCGGCACGTGTGGGTCGCGCTCGGCCCGGAGGGACCGCGCACGGTCACCTTCGCGACCCGGCTGGGCTCCCTGGAGCGCCCCTCCGACCTGGCGGAGCGCCTGCCGAAGGCGCTCATCCACCGCAACGTCCCGGGCGAGCCGGTCCACGCCTTCCTGCGCGACTTCGACCGCGCCTGGGCGGCCGCCGCGCCCTACGCCTCCTACGGCGCCCGGCAGCGCTGGATCCGCGCGGTACGGGACCTGACCGCCGACTGGCCGGTGGCGGACGGACCGGTGCGATGGCGGCAGGGCGAAGTGACGGTGCCCTGGGGGGCTTTGGCCCCGGGCGGCTGATCGCCCCCGTCCCGGCAGGGCCCGTTGGAACGATCTCTTTGAGTCGTTCGTCACACAGGCGGGGAGATCGTCATGCCGGGGCATACCGCCGCCGGGGTGGTGGGAAGTACTGCCTCTGTCGCTTTCCGGGCCGACGTGGCAGCATCCCCACGCGAACCACAAGTTACTGATCGTTAATCAGTTTGGGGGCTGAGGTATGGGAACGGGCAAGCGTGGCCTGATGGCGACCGCGGTGGCCGTGGTCTGCGCGGTCACGGTGCTGGCGGCACCGGGCACGGCGTTCGCGAACCCCACCCCCTCACCCACCCCCAGCGCGGGCCCGGCACTCGCACCCGCCAAGGACCTCGAGGCCGTCCGCAAGAAGCTCGACACGCTCTACCGCGCCGCGGCCCGCGCCACCGACGAGTACAACGCCGCCGACGAGAAGGCGGACAAGCAGTCCGCCGAGGTCGTCGAGCTGGCCAAGAAGATCGTCAAGGGCCAGGAGAAACTCAGGAAGCTCAAGGACCGCGCGGGCGCCGCGGCCGCCGCCCAGTACCGCGGCGGCGGACTGCCGCCCGAGGCCCATCTGGTGCTGAGCGACGACCCGCAGGACTTCCTCGACGGCGCGGGCCGGGTCCGCGAGGGCCATCACGCGACCAAGGGCCTGCTGGGCGAACTGACCCGCACGCAGGAGGACTTGGAGCAGTACGCCAAGGACGCCTCCGCGCAGCTGAAGAAGCTTCAAGCAGGCCGCAAGGCCAAGGCCGCCGCGCAGAAGAAGATCGAGAAGCAGATCGCGCAGGCGGAGAAGCTCGAGTCCGAGCTGCAGAAGGAGGAGCAGGAGCGCCTCGCCGAGCTGGAGAAGGAGGCCGCGAACAGGGCGCAGACCGCCTGGCTCGGCTCCGGCATCCTCGAAGAGATCAACGGCAAGGCCTCCGAGCAGGGCAAAAAGGCCGTGAAGTACGCCACGGCCCAGATCGGCAAGCCGTACCAGTGGGGCGCCGAGGGCCCAGAGACCTACGACTGCTCGGGCCTGACGTCACAGGCCTGGATCTCCGCCGGGCGCGGCATCCCGCGCACCTCGCAGGAGCAGTGGAAGCGGCTGCGGCACATCGACATCCAGGACATGCGCCCCGGCGACCTCATCATCTACTTCGACGACGCCAGCCATGTCGCCATGTACATCGGCGACGGGGCGATCGTGCACGCGCCGCGCCCCGGGCGGACCGTGACGATCGCGGGCGCCGGAACCATGCCCATCCTCGGGGTGGTGCGGCCGGACGCCGGCTGAACGCGGGCGGCGGCCGGACAACGACCCGGGGGGCAGCTGGGGGATGTCCTGAGGGCGGCACACCGAACAGCCGGGCGCCGCACACCGGATATCGGACACCCGCGGTGACCTGGCCCACGTGACCCACCGCACGGCTCACCCCGAGCAAACCGTGCGCTGACGTGACGTTCGTCATCCCCGCAGCATCTCCGAGGTGTCCAACTGCGGGGCATATCGCGGCATATGACACAGGCCGGTGGCACAGCGGCGTGGCTCACACCATTCCAATGCGGCGCCGACACCCGCTATGGTCCGGCTCGGTGGGTCGAGGTCCCTCGCCCCACCGTGCCCTCGGGGGGAGGGAAGGAAACCAAGACGATGCCCGTACCCATACCGCGGCAGAGAGCGATCCCGGCCGTGGAGAGTGGTCAGGCGCAGGCCGCGTCCCCGCGCGGCGGCTCGGCCGAGGAGTCCGTGAAGGACGCCTCGCCCGCCGGCCGCACGCCGGACACCGCCGGGAACACCACGGACAAGGTGGAGAACAACACCGCCCACACCAACCTGACGCTGCTGCTGATCGAGGACGATCCGGCCGGTTCGCCGATCGTGCCGGACATGCTCGACCAGGCAGGCAAGCCGATCCGCGTCCGCACGGCCCGCAACCTGACGGAGGCCGGCCGGCTGCTGACCGACGACGTCCACTGCATCCTGCTGGACCTGGCGCTGCCCGCGCCGGGCCACAGCGACTCCGCGGACGAGCTCGCCGTGCTCAGGCACGTGCTGGAGCTCGCGCCCCGGCACGCCGTCCTGGCGCTGACCGCGTCCGGTGACGCCGAGCGCGGCGCCGAGGCGGTGCGGGTGGGCGCCCAGGACTACCTCTTCCGCGACGAGCTGGACGGCAGGCTGCTGAGCCGGGCGATCCGCTACGCGGTGGAGCGCAAGCGTTCCGAGTCCGCGGAGCGCCGGCTCGCCGAGGGCCGGCTGCGCGCGCAGGAGAACCGCCGCCTGGAGCGCGGTCTGCTGCCGACGCCGCTGCTGGAGGGCTCCTCGCTGCGGTTCGCCGCCCGCTACCGCCCGGGCCGCTCGCGCGCGCTGCTCGGCGGCGACTTCTACGACGTCGTGCGCACGCCGGACGGCACGGTGCACGCCATGATCGGCGACGTCTGCGGGCACGGCCCGGACGAGGCCGCGCTCGGTGTGGAGCTGCGGATCGCGTGGCGGGCGCTGACGCTGGCGGGCCTGTGCGGCGACCAGCTGCTGGGCACGCTGCAGCAGGTGCTGGAGCACGAGCGGGCCGACGACGAGATCTTCGCGACCCTGTGCACGGTGGACATCGCGCCGGACGGCCGCCGCGCCGGGCTGTGCCTGGCGGGTCACCCGTCGCCGCTGCTGGCCCGCCCGGGCAAGCCGGCCCGCCTTCTGCCGTACGACAACAACGGACCGGCCCTCGGCCTGCTCCCCGGCGCCCGCTGGCCGCGGATGCAGGTGGAGCTGGGGGCCGAGTGGAGCCTGATGCTCTACACCGACGGCCTGATCGAGGGCCACATCGGCCAGGGCCGGGAGCGGCTCGGCCAGGACGGCATGACGGAGATGATCCGCCGCCAGTTCGCCGAGGGCCTGCGGGGCGAGCGGCTGCTGCGGGCGGCGGTGAACGAGGTGCGCGACCTCAACGGCGGCGAGCTGACGGACGACGTGGCGGTGCTGCTGCTGGACCGGGTGCCGTAGACAAGCCGGGGGCCGGGGTCTTACCGGCCGCCGTTCCACGGGCCGTAGGGGCCGTCGCTGCTGGAGCCCCGCCGGCTGCGGCCGCCGCCCGGGAGGGCCCGAATCGCGGGCCGTACGTCGACCATGTACACGATCGTCGCGATGAGGCCGATGATCGGCAGGAACGACAGGATCGGGAAGAGCAGGTTCACCACGAAGGCGATCCCGAGGATGATCAGCCAGAAGGGCTTGGTCTTCTTGTCGGCCGCGCGGTAGGCGTCCTCCCTGCGCACAGCCGCGTCGAGCAACGCGAAGCCGCTGAAAACGATCAGGGCCATGCTCAGAAGCCACATAAACCCTGCGAAGCCCTGCATCAGCACAACGTCCACCACCTGACTCGGCTCGTCCTACGCGGTCACCGTACCCGTACAACGGGCCGGGCACCCCCCAGGGTGCCCGGCCCGTTGTGGCCGCTCCGCCGTACTACTTCGCGGGCGGGGTGGTCTTCTTGGCGGTGGTGGTCTTGCGGGGGGCCGGGGTCTTCTTGACGGCCGGGGCCTTCTTCGCCTGGGCGGCGGCGGCCGGCTTCGCCGGCTCCTCCCTGACCTCGACCGGCTGCGGCTTCGGCTTCGGCTCGACGGCCACGGCCAGCTCCTCGACGCCCTCGGCGACGTCCTCGATGCTGTCGGCGGCCTCGCCGCGCCAGGTCCGGACGGCCTGCTCGCCGTGCTCGGCGACCTTCTCGTAGGTCTCACGGGCCTTGACGGCGTACTCGGCGGCCACGCCGACGCCGCGCAGCGCGAAGTCCTGGGCGCTCTCGCCGAACTTCTTCAGGTCCGAGTCGATCGTGCTGCCGAGCTTCTTGATGTCGACGTCGATGGAGCCGATGAACTCCGTGACCTTGGTCTGCAGGGTCTCCTGCGTCTCCTTGACGCGGGCGGACGCCTCCTTGGCCCGGGCGGACGCCTTCTCCTGGACGGCCTTGGGGTCGGTGTTGCGTACGGCGTCGATCCGCGCGGGGGCCTCGGAGCGCAGCTGCTCCACCAGGGCCGGCACCTTCTTGGCCTGCTGAAGGGCGAGGTCGGCGGTCCCTGCGGCGAAGTAGAGCGGGGTCGGGTTGCTGAAGGTCTTGCGCAGGTCGTCGGTGATGGCCATGGTGATGGTCCTCCCGGATTCTGTGTCGCTTGAGGGTTCGGCTGAGGGTTGTGTGATCCGCGGCGGGCGGCCCATGCCCTGGTCCGGCTCAGCCGGCCGTCTGCTGCGGATCGGTGTCGCTGCCGCCGGTGCTCTTGCGGGTGCGGCGGGTGGCGGTCGTACCGCCGTCGTTCGTGCTGTCGCTCGGTGCGGTGCTCTTGCGGCTGCGGCGCCGGGCGGACTGACCGCCGTCGGCCGGGCCGGCCGGGGGTATCCCGGTGCCGGGAGCGTCCCCGTCGACGCTCACCGCACCGTCAGCGGTGACGACACCGACGACGCCGGCACCGCCCGCCCCGTCCGCGCCGTCGCCGGCCCCGAACCCGTTCTCCTTGCGGAAGGACTCGTAGATCTGCAGGAGCACCTGCTTCTGCCGCTCGTGCAGCGTCGGGTCGGCGAGGATGACGGCACGCGTCTCCACATCGTCCCGATCACGCTCGGCGTCGAGGATGCCGGCCCGGACGTACAGCGTCTCGGCGGAGATCCGCAGCGCCTTGGCGACCTGCTGCAGCACCTCCGCGCTCGGCTTGCGCAGGCCGCGCTCGATCTGACTGAGGTACGGATTGGACACCCCGGCGGCGTCGGCGAGCTGCCGCAACGACAGCTGCGCAGTGCGCCGCTGTTCGCGCAGATAGTCACCGAGATTGCCGACGTTGAGCGATGCCATGCCTCCACAGTGCAGCACCCCGCTAACTATTGCAAGCACCCGCTTGCAAAAGTGCGCCACAGCACTCGGCTGTCGCCTCCGGCACGTCGCTCAGGCCAGGAACGAGTGCAGGTCGGCCACCGCGAGGGTCTGTTCGGCTTCGTAGGCCTCGAAGGTGCTCACGCACCGGAAGCCGAGGCGGGCGGCCAGGTCGAGGGAGCGGGTGTTGGCCGTCTGGGTCACGATCAGGACCGGCTGGTCGGGCAGTTCGGAGGCGGCGGCACGCAACGCGGCGATGGCTGCTTCGAAGGCCAGTCCCGTGCCCCAGGCGGCGCGGCGCAGGACGTAGGTCAGTTCCAGCTCCCCGCCCTCCTCGGTGACGTGTCCGGGGAGGTCGAGAGGGCGTCGGTGGATCAGGAGTACCCCGACGAGGTCGTCGGTCGTCCGGTCGGCGACGACGAACGTGCCGGGCTTGTCGGTGACGTGCGCGACGCCCATCGCGTCGAAGTACTGCTCGACCGCACCGCGCGGTCTCGGGCCGCCGAGGTGTAACCGGACCTGGGGATCGGTCTGCAGCTCGATGAGCCCGGCGCGGTCGGCGTCGAGTGCCTTGCGCAGCCGGAGCCGGGGCGTGGCGATCTCCGTGGCGCACAGTGTGGGTGAGGTGGCCACCGGGGCCTGGGAGTTCGGTGTGTTCGATGTGTTCAATGTGTTCTGTGTGCTCGGTGTGCTCGGCGAGGTCATGGAGCCCATCCTGACCGAGCCGCCGCCCATCGGCCCGGGACTCGTTCCCGGGGCGGGCCGACCGCCTCATTCAGGCTCGGCGAGACCCCCGACGAGGCAGAAGGGATGCCCGGCCAGGTCGGTGAGCACCCGCCATCTGCCCGCATTCGGCTGATGTTCCGGCTTGCCGGCGCCCAGCTTCAGCAGCTGTGTCTCCGTCTCGTCCAGATCCGCGACCCGGAAACAGCAGTGCAGCTGCTGGGGAACGGCAGGGTCGGGCCAGCTGGGAGGCCGGTGGGCGTCGACTCGCTGGAAGGCGAGGGAGAGGCCGTTGGCACCCTCCAGCGCGGCGAAGTCGGCGTTCGACTCCGCATGCGGTTCGAGCCCGGTGGCCTGTTGGTAGAACGCCGCCAGGGCGAGCGGATCGGGGCAGTCCAGGGTTATCGCGACCAACCTCATACGGCGAGCACTTCCTGACAGTCCGACCAGGCACGCCGGCTCAGCAGCGAGCGGACGCGGGTGAAGAGGCTGAGGAGTTCCGGTCCCCACTGGTCACGGAAGGCGGGGTCGAGGCGAGCGAGGTCGATCTCGTTGGCTGCGGACAACTCGGCGAAGTCCCGCCGGGCCTGCGGCTCCGGGGTGTGGCTCAGGCCGGTGAACCGGTCATGAAAAGGTCCGTCGGCATCCGCGAGCGTCGGATAGGTGGCCCTGCGATCGCACGAGGCGTACAGATACACCACAGCCTCGGCCTCAACGCCGACTGCCGCTGCGAGTTCGCCACGGCGGTCCAGGGGCAGCAAGGCGCTCGGAAAGCCGTCGGTGCCGTAGAAGGCGTGACACAGACCCGCCAGTTGAAGGGCCGGGCGAGCGCCCCATGCGGCGAGTTGCCACTGGACCCGCGTGAGATGGGCGAGGAGGGTGCCGCCCGGATGGGCGATGTCCGCCGCACCGAGCCCGCTCAGGAGCGCGACGGCCGGTCCGGACTCGGCGAGGGAAGCAGTCACAGGGTGGAGTCCTTCCAGCAGGGGGCGGGGGCGGCAACCATCAAATCGGTGGACGGGCCGGGCCGGCCATCGGTTTGATCCACGTCATGACGACTTCGAGGCAAGCCCTGGTCCGGGCCGCCGCCCTGAACAACGCCGAGTGGTGTGCGGCGATGTGCCGGACGCACGGAGTGCAGGGCGAGTTCGGGGCCGACGCCTGGGCCGCCCCGGTGCGGACGCCGCTCTATTACCCCGACGCCGTGACGCTGGGGCCGGACGCCGACCCCGACGCGCTCACCGCCCGGATCGAGACGGCCTCGCCCGGCGCCTCGGTCAAGGACAGCTTCGCCGACCTCGACCTGGCGGAGGCCGGGTTCCGGGTGCTCTTCGAGGCGCAGTGGATCCACCGGCCCGCCGGGTCGGCGACGGCGTCACCGGATCTCGAATGGGACGTGGCGGGCGATCCGGACACGCTGCGTGCCTGGGCCCTGGCCTGGGACGACGGGGCGGGGCATGCGGACCTGTTCCGGCCCGGACTTCTCGCCGAACCGGAGACCTTCGTGCTCCTGGGGCGGTCCGCCGACGACACCGAGGGCACAGTGGTCGCCGGAGCGGTCGTGAGCCGCAGTGAGCAGGTGGTCGGGGTCTCCAACGTCTTCGGCCGGGACGGCGGTCCCGACGCTGCCTGGCCGCTCGTCCTGCACGCGCTCGCCCGCCTCTTCCCCACCCTGCCCGTCGTCGGCTACGAGCAGGGTGACGATCTGGCAGTCGCACTCCGGCACGGCTTCGAGCCGGTGGGGCCGTTGCGGGTGTGGATGCACTCCGGTCAGCACGGACCGCGTGACTGACCGCAGGTCACTGCCAGAAGACCTCCTCGACGACGATCTGAGGATCCTCGACGCGTCGGATGAAGGTATAGGTCA
Organism: Streptomyces sp. NPDC002130; assembly: GCF_040296465.1. Classification (NCBI taxonomy): domain Bacteria; kingdom Bacillati; phylum Actinomycetota; class Actinomycetes; order Kitasatosporales; family Streptomycetaceae; genus Streptomyces; species Streptomyces sp. NPDC002130. The sequence continues at coordinate 15,468 of NZ_JBEOXI010000107.1, read as the reverse complement.
TCCAGCCGTGCCCGTTGTCGAAGAGGAGGAGCGGGGCCCCTTCGGCCTGCTGGACTCAAGCGGCCGGACCTGCATGCCGTCGGGAAGATCAGCGTCGGCCTCGATGCCTCGGAAGTAGGGGTCCTTTGCCGTGACCAGCTCGGCAGGGTGTCGCGGGCAGCCTGGGCCTTGAGCGTCCAGTCCATCTGCCACGGCGGACCCATGAATCCGTCGTCGGTCACTGGCCGGGCTCCAGCCGCCGCACCTGGTGTCGGATGTTGGATGCCTCTTCGAGGAGCGCCTTGGCCTCGGCGATGTCGGTGGCCTCCGCCGCACGGTGTTCGAGATCGGTCACGTGGGCGTCGAGCTTCGGGTCGCGGGCGATCGCGTACTGACCCCACCAGCGGGCCATGAACGCGGGCACCGTGCTGATGTCGTACGCGTCGGCGACAGCCCACTTCCAGTGTTCGTCGAAGTCGGCAAGGAGCTGGGGGGCGGTAGGCGACGGCACTGACACGCCTCGTACTCCGACGCCAGTACGCCCGTTTACTCCCGCCGTGAGACGCCCGCACCGCCCTTCCCCGGCACGGTGACAGCGTGAAGCCGAACCCGAAACTCAGTCGCCCCGCCCGCCGGGCCGTGCTGGTCGTGCACGTCACCGCCTCCGCGAGCTGGCTCGGGCTCTCGCTCGGGCTGCTCGCGCTCGGGACCACCGCGGCCTCCAGCGGGTCCGCCGTGACCGTGGAGACGTCCGTCCGGGCCATGCGGCTCTTCGCCGACTGGCTCCTGATCCCCGTCGCGCTGCTCACGCTCCTCAGCGGCCTGGTGCTGTCGCTGGGCACGGTGTGGGGGCTGGCCAGGTACCGGTGGGTGTACACGAAGTTCTGGCTGACCCTCGCCACGACCACCGCCACGGTGTTCGCCCTGCGCCCCGGGGTGAACTCCGCTGTCACCGCCGTCGCCGCGGGCGGGCCTCTGCCGGACGCCGGTGACGTGCTGTTCGGGCCGGTCGTGTCGCTGTCCGCCTACGTGTTCATGACGGCGATCTCCGTCATGAAGCCCTGGGGGAGGACCCGGCGAGGCAAAAGGACGAGCGGATTTGCCTAAAGGCTTTAGGCAGGGGCACACTTTCTTCAGGTAGAAGGGAGAGTGCTTATGGCACGCGTGGGACTGACGCCGGAGCGGCTGACCGAGGCAGGCGCGGAGCTCGCCGACGAGGTCGGCTTCGACCAGGTCACCGTCTCGGCGCTCGCGCGGCGGTTCGACGTCAAGGTCGCGAGCCTGTACTCGCACGTGCGCAACTCCCAGGACCTGAAGACCAGGATCGCCCTGCTCGCCCTCACCGAACTCGCCGACCGCGCCGCCGACGCCCTGGCCGGGCGGGCCGGCAAGGACGCCCTGGCCGCCCTCGCGAACGTGTACCGCGACTACGCCCGGGCACACCCCGGCCGCTACGCCGCGGCCCAGCTGCGACTCGCCCCGCAGACGGCGGCCGCGAGCGCCGGCGTCCGGCACGCACAGATGACCCGGGCACTGCTGCGCGGCTACGACCTGACGGAACCGGACCAGACCCACGCGGTCCGGCTGCTCGGCAGCGTCTTCCACGGCTACGTCAGCCTGGAGCTCGGCGGCGGTTTCAGCCACAGCGCCCCGGACACCGAGGAGACCTGGGCCCGGATCCTCGACGCCCTCGACACGCTGCTGCGGAACTGGCCCGCGGCCCCCACCGACCCCCGAGGCTGACACCCATGCACACCGAGCACGACTGGATCACCACGCCCCTCACGGCGGACCTGCTGCGCGGCGCCCTCGACGTGGAGCGCACCGAGCACGGCCTGCTCCCCCACCGCCTGCCCGCCCGGGCCCGCGCGCAGAACACCAACGCGCAGCTGGCGATGGCCGAGGCCCAGCCCTCCGGCGTACGACTGGTGTTCCGTACCGCCGCGACCGCCGTCGAGCTGGACACGCTGCGCACCAAGCGCGACTACACCGGCTTCCCGTCGCGCCCGGACGGGCTGTACGACCTGCTCGTCGACGGCCGCCCGGCCGGTCAGGCCGCCGGGACCGACGGCAACGTCCTGACCGTCGACCTGGCCACCTGGCAGGGCGAGCTCACGTCCGGCCCGGTCGGCACGGTCCGCTTCACGGGCCTGCCCGCGCGGGACAAGGACATCGAGATCTGGCTGCCGCACAACGAGACCACCGAGCTGGTCGCCCTGCGCACGAACGCCCCCGTAGCGCCCGCCCCGGACCGGGGACGCCGGGTGTGGCTGCACCACGGCAGCTCGATCAGCCACGGCTCCGACGCCGCGAGCCCCACGGCCATCTGGCCGACGATCGCCGCGCTGCGGGGCGGTGTGGAGCTGGTCAACCTCGGCTTCGGCGGCAGCGCGATGCTCGACCCGTTCACCGCGCGCGCCATGCGGGACACCCCGGCCGACCTGATCAGCGTCAAGATGGGCATCAACATCGTCAACGCGGACGCGATGCGGCTGCGCGCCTTCGGTCCCGCCGTGCACGGCTTCCTCGACACGATCCGCGACGGGCACCCGGACACCCCGCTGCTGCTCGTCTCCCCCATCCACTGCGCCATCCACGAGGACACACCCGGCCCCACCGCACCGGATCGCGACGAGATCGGCAAGGGCCGCCTGGTCTTCTCCGCCATGGGCGACCCGGCGGAGACTCCCCTGGGCAAACTCACCCTCACCGTCATCCGCGAGGAACTGTCCCGCATCGTCGAACAGCGCGCCGCCGACGACCCGAACCTCCACTACCTGGACGGCCTCGACCTCTACGGCGCGAAGGACGCGAGCGTCGTGCCCCTCCCCGACCACGTCCACCCCGACGCGGCCACCCACCGCCACATCGGCGACCGCTTCCACGAACTGGCCTTCGGAGACGGCGGACCCTTCGCCGCGGCGTAGCGGCCGACCGGCCGAGGCCGGCCGGTCAGTCCTGGAAGCCCTGGTCCGCCAGGATCCCGTCGATGCGCGCGCGGTGGGCCGACTCCCAGTCGTCCAGGGACTCCGCGGCCTCCTTGGCCGGCTTGGCCCGGGCCGCGGCCAGGACCTCCTCGCGGCGAGCCCCGGGGACGACCACGACGCCCTCCTCGTCGGCGACGACCGTGTCGCCCGCCTCGACCATGACCCCGCCGCAGCGCACCCGCTCGTTCAGCGGCCGTGCGGCCGACTTGGTGCCGGGGATGGGGATGACCCCGCGTGCGAACACCGGGAAGCGCAGGTCCCGGACCTCGGCGAGGTCGCGGATCAGCCCGTCGGCGACGAACGCGGTGACGCCCCGGCGCTGGGCGACGGCGCACACGTTGCCGCCGGCCAGGGCGTAGTCCAGGTCGCCCGACTCCACGACGACGACGGAACCGGGCCCGGCCCGGTGGATCGCGGCGTGCAGCATCAGGTTGTCGCCGGGAGGGCACCGTACGGTGAAGGCCGGTCCGGCCACCCGCGGCACCGGCGCCCACAGCGGCCGGATCCCGATGTCCATGACCTGCTCGCGGCCGAGCAGATCGGCCAGGGTGGTCGTGGGTATGTCCGTGAACGCGTCGACGTCAGCCATGACACGGACCCTAACCACCGTGCCCTGCCGCGCACTGGAACGGCAGTGGCCTCCCCCGCACCACCTCCAGCCGTGACACCGCCCGGGTCAGCACCACGTACAGCCGGTGCAGCCCCCGTTCCTCCGCCTCGGCGATCGCCGCCGGCTCGACCGCCACGACCTGGTCGTACTCCAGGCCCTTGACCACGCTCGCCGGCACCAGCGCGACCCGCGCGCCGAGTTCGTCCGGGCCCGCCGCCTCGATGCCGGCCGCGTCCAGTGCCGCCCGCACCCGGGGAACGTCCGCGTCCGCCGCGACGACCCCGACCGAGCCCTCCCGCCCCAGCGCGTCCCGTACGGCCGCCACGACCGCCCCGGCCACGCCGTCCGCCGTCGTCTCCCGCATCCGCAACTCCCCGTCCCCGCGCAGCGAACGGGCGGCCGGCACATCCACCTCCAGCCGCTCCAGCAGCCGGTTGGCCAGCCCGACGACCGCCCGCGGCACCCGGAACCCGGTGGTCAGGGCGACCACGGCCGCGTCCGGTTTCCCCAGGTGAGTGAGGACCGTACGCCACGACCGCGCCGCCCACGGCGTCGTCCCCTGCGCCAGATCGCCCAGCACCGTCAGCGAACCGAAGCGGGCCCGGCGTGCGATGGCCCGGCACTCCATCGGGGACAGGTCCTGCGCCTCGTCGACGACGACATGCCCGTACCCCTCGGGATGCCCGATCAGCCCGGCCACCTCGTCGAGCAGCACCAGATCGGCCGCCGACCAGCGCGCCGACTTCCAGGACCGGGGCGGCCGCTCCCACAACAGCGCCCGCTGCTCGCCGGCGTCGAGGAGCCCCTCGGCGGCCGCCGCCAACACGTTCTCGTCGCCGAGCAGTTCGGCCACGACCTCCTCGGGGCGCACCCGCGGCCACACGGCATCGACGTACGCCGACACCGGCCGCGCCCGCTCGATCCGCCGCACCCAGGCGGCTGTGGGCGGCCCGGCCCGTCGCTCGGCCTGCTCGCGCAGACACCGCACGATCCGCGCCCGCACCCGCTCCCGCCCGACCCCGTAGGGCGGTTCCTCCTCCCGCACCTGGGCCACGATCTCCGTGAGCACCCCCACCGGGACCCGCCACCGGTAGGACCCGTCCGGCACGGCGAGTGACACCCCGCCGCCGTCGGCGCGCACCCGCGCGTACAGCGCCCGCCGCAGCACCTCGGCCATCCGGGCGTCGTGCTTCACGACCGCGGCCGGCTCCTCGTCCACGCCCCGGACCGGGCACCGGGCGATCTCCTCCCCCAGGGTCGACTGCCGCACACCGGTCTCCCCGAGGGCCGGCAGCACCTCGGCGATGTACGACAGGAAGGTGCGGTTCGGTCCGAGGATCAGCAGACCGCCGCGCCGGATGCGCTGCGGGTGCGTGTAGAGCAGATACGCGGCCCGGTGCAGACCGACGGCGGTCTTGCCGGTGCCCGGCGCGCCCTGTACACACACCGACACCGCCAGGTCCGCCCGTACGAGGTCGTCCTGCTCGGGCTGGATCGTCGCGGCGATGTCCCGCATGGGCCCGACCCGGGGCCGTTCGATCTCCCGGGTGACGATCTCGCTGTCGCGTGTCTCCCCCTGCCCCAGGTGCTCGTCCTCCAGGCCGGTGAGGTCCGCGGAGTCACCCCGGCTGCCGGGCGCCCAGCCGAACCGCCGCCGCACGGCGACGCCCTGCGGGTCGCGGGCCGAGGCCTGGTAGAAGGCGCGCGAGACGGGCGCACGCCAGTCGACGACGAGGGGCGGTTCGGCCGGGTGCTCGGAGATCCGCAGCCGCCCGATGTGCAACGGCCCGTCCCCGCTCTCCAGGGCTCCGAAGAACAACGGCCCCTCGGGCAGTTCCCGCAGCGCCTTGGCCCGGCTGCGCAGCCGGTATCCGAGGACTTCGGCATCGGCCCCGGACGCGGACACGTCCTCCCCGACGACGACCTGTTCACCGGCGCCCTCGACCATCGCGGCGAGGGCGGCCCGGCAGCGCTCGTGATGGGCGCGTTCCGTGTCGAGGACGTGCTGGAGGGCGGGCTGGGTCGAGGTCATTCCACCGAGCGTACGCGAAAACCCGTGACCGAGTTAAATAAATTACCGAGTCTCACCCGAGAGGTGTGGCGGAAGCCCGGCCGCGAGCCGCCCGAACGCTCGCTCCGCGGCCGCCACCGCGTCCGGCCGCACGTCCGCCACCCGCTCCCCCGCCGCGATCCGCCGCCAGTTCTCCAGGGCGAGCACCCGAAGTACGGCCATGATCTGCCCGGCCGCCAGCCGCGCGTCCAGATCGCCCCCGAGCACCTCGGCGAGCGCGGCCTCCGACCGCTCCTGGTGCGCGTGCGCCCGGGCGACCAGCGAGGGCGTCCCGTACAGCAGGGTGTGAAAGGCCAGCACGTCCGGATGGTCGTTGAGCCCGGTCACCGGATCCCCCCGCTCCAGCCCGTCCACGAAGTGCCGCCGCAACGCCTCCACGGGCGCGGTCCCGGCCTCCGCGACCACCCGGGCGGCCTCGCCCTCGTGGTCGGCGATCCGGTACAGCACCAGATCCTCCTTGGCCGGGAAGTACCGGAACAGCGTCGGCTTGGAGATCTCGGCCGCCGCCGCCACCTCCGCCACGGACACCGCGTCGAACCCCTTCTCCAGGAAGAGCCGCACGGCGATGTCGGACACGGTCTCGTACATCCGCTGCTTCTTGCGCTCACGCAGGCCGGGGGTGCTCATACGGGGGAGCCTACGCAGCAGCGGGATCAGGCAAGGGCGCGGGCGAGGTACGGGTTGGCCGTCGAGCGCACCGGCAGGCCGAGCGAGCCCGTGGCGACGGCCAGCGTCACCGCGTAGGAGTCCACCGCCCGCCGGACGTTGGGGGCGTCCAGGCTCGCGCCCGTCACGATGCGGTCCAGATCGACGTAGGCGGAGCGCACGATCTCCAGCCGGCGGTACACCCGCCAGTCCTTGCGCCAGTCGCGGGTGTACTCGGCGGGCAGCCGGCGTTCCCAGCGGCGGAACATGCGGTCCCTGATCTCCGGCCGGGTGGGCGTGAGGTGCATGTGCCGCACCAGGTCGTAAAGGGGGTCGCCGACGACGGCCATCTCCCAGTCGATGATCGTCAGCGCCAGCTTGTCGTCGCGGCGCACGAGGTTCCAGGGGTTCAGGTCACCGTGCAGGAGCGCGGGCTCCCGGTGGCTCACCTCGTGCCGGGAGAGCATCAGCTGCAACCGGTCCGCGTCGGGCAGCCCGAGATGCCGGGCCAGCTGCTGCGACTCCTTCGGCAGGTCCCGCACCAGGGAGATCAGCTGGTCCCGCAGCCAGCGGTGGAACGCGCCCTCGCCGGCCGTCGGGTCGACCTCCTTGTACCTGACACGCGTCAGGGCGCACAGCTGGTCCACCAGGCCGTCCGCCTCGTGCGGCAGCAGACCGTGGACGGGGTGCTGCGGGGGCCGGTCGACGTCCCGCGGCCCGACGTAGGTGTGCAGGGCGATGGTGTCGCTCTGGTAGGTCTCGCCCAGGGCGAGCACCCGCGGTGCCGCCACCCCGACGGACGACTCCTCGATCGCGCGCAGCACGGCGTGCTCGCTGAGGAAGCCACGCTCCCGCCGGCACACCTCGGGCAGCTTCCGCCGTACGACCACGGGAGAGTCGAAGCCGGGCACCGACACCACGGTGTTCAGGTGGGCGGTGCCCTTGAACACCCTGCACGCGGGCGCGGCCCCCTCCGCCAGCAGGGCCTCCCGGACCGCGGCGGGCGGGAAGTCGGGGCGCTCCGGCATCCGCCGGTCGGGCCGCCACTCGAACGCCTTCGCGATCCACGCCCGCCCGTCGATGTCCCCGTTCATCCGCGACACCAGCCACCGGAAGAGGGCCCGCCGGATCTCGCCCTCTCCGGGCACGCCGACGAGCCGCAGCGGTTCCGCCGCCGCCTCGAGGGCCCGGCGCACCTCCGCGGTCGCCTCGTCCAGGCTGGTCTGCGTGAACGATTCCTCCAGGGACCGGGCGGCCCTCATCACGTCCGGGAAGACGGACTGCGCCCGCTCGAACGCCAGATAATGCCGCAGATCCCGGGCCAGGCCGTTGACCGCGGCCGGACGGACCCGCTGCATCGCCTCGGCCCAGGCGTCGACCACCTCGGCCCACTGGTGCGCCGGGTACCGCATGCGCACGAGGTGGGTCGCGAGGTCGTGCAGCGGGTCGCCGTAGGTCGCGAGCTCCCAGTCGACGCAGATGAGGGGCGGGTCGCCCGCGTACGACACGATCACGTTGTCGCGGTGCAGATCGGCATGGAGCAGGCTGTACGGCCGCCGGGCCATCGCGGGCACCCGCCCGGCCAGCCCGGTGAGCGCGTCCTCGGGAATGCCCAGCGCCGCGAACAACCCGCCGAACGCCTCCCGGTTGGGGCGTCTGATCTGCTGGTCCGCCAAGTGGGCCAAGGTCCGCAGGAAGCCCTGGCTGTCCGTGTCGTTGCGGGGCCAGACGACCGGCAGAGCAGGCAGCGCGCCACGCCGCACCTGCGCCGTCCGGGCGAGCAGACCGGCCAGTTCCCTGACGATCAGGGTGTCGACGGGCTTGCCGTTGCCGCAGACGCCGGACAGCGGCACGCCCTCCACAAAGCTGTGGATCACGAAGTCGTCCCGTTTGACCAGACACCGCGGCGCGTGCGGCATGACACCCCGGACGGCGGCGAGGACCTCGGCCTCGTCCTGCCACGTCCGGATGACCACGGGCAGCGCGTCCGGACGCCGGATCCGGACCGTCACGGACGTCCCCGCCTCACCACCGACCATCCGGGCCATGCCCTCCGTCAGCGGAAGGACGTAGTTCCGGTTGTGGTGGCCGCCGCTCTCCTGCCCCAGCTCGGCGGCGAGTTCGACGAAGGCCCGGTAGGTGGCGTCATGTGCGGCGCGCTCCCCGAGATGAGGACGGGGACGAGGAGGTGCGCCCACTGGCCGCTCCGGAAGTACGAGAAGGGAGGACGGTATGGCAAACCGTAGGTTCGCGGCCGACGCCGCGCACGGCGGAGTGAGCCATTACGGGTGTTTGCCACCCATCAGCATGAGACTGCGTGAACTCGTTCGAGGACGGCCGGTTGGCCTCGTCCCATACGAGCGGGGGCGAGCGTTTGACTCAATCCTTGCGCGGTGCCGGAATGCTACACCCCGCCACCAGGCGTCTCCTCCCGCCTCCTGAGCACATTTCAGTCACCCGCGCAGCAGCTCCAACAGCGGCGCCAGGGACACGAGGACCGTGTCGGCCCCGGCGTCCCTGAGGATCTTGGCCTTGCGTTCGTTACGCGCGTAACCCAGGAACGGCACCCCCGCCCGGCCCGCCGCCTCGTGGTCGGAGGGCGTGTCGCCGATCATCAGCGCCTCCCCCGGCGCCGCCCCCATCGCGCTCAGCGCCCGGTTCAGGCAGTGCGGATCCGGCTTGAGGTGACGCAGCTCCTGGGTGCGCCCGTAGATGTGCGGTGCGAAGCAGCCGGCGAGGCCGCGGCCCGCGAGGTACGTGCGGACCACCCGTGGGGAGTTGTTCGTGGTGATCGCCAGGCGGGAGCCCACCGCCGTCCAGGTGCGGATCAGCGGGTCCGCGTAAGCGGTCGGCCAGGCCGAGGACGCGGCCCGCAGCTCCTCGTGGGTGAGACGTTCCTCCAGCTCGGCGACCAGGTCGCTGCCGGGGTGCCGGCGGTCCACGGCGCGCAGGACCACCTGCGGGTCGAGGGACTGGCGCTCGGGGTCCGTGAGCAGGCCGTGCAGACCGCGGCCCTCGAGCCAGGACACCAGGTCGCTCGACACCCGCTCCGCGGAGTGCCCGGCGAACAGGCGGCAGACGGGCCCGTCGAAGTCCCACAGCACGACACGGGCACGTCCGATCAGATGGCGGAGTCGGTTCGGATCGTTCTCGGTCTCGAAAGGCACCGCACCGGTCTGCGTCGTATCAGAAGTCACTAGGAGAGTGTCAGGTCCGTCGTGATGGTTTCCCAGAGGGCGTTGAACCACTTCTGGGATTCCTTCACGAACGCCGCGTCCCGCCGGCCCGTCCGCTGCACGAAGGAGAAGAGCAGGGACTGGGAGCCGAGGACGTCGTACATGTCCAGGGTCTGGCTTCCCCATTCCTCCTCGCGCCGGGTCAGCATGTAGTAGCCGATCAGGGCCTCCTCCTCGTTGAGGAGGTACAGCTTCACCGGTGGGGTGAAGGGCAGCGCCCGGAACGTGACGCGCACGTCGATGCCGTGCGTCGAGCGCAGCGCCCGCAGGTTGTGCTGGAGGACCTGCCCCTGGGCGTTGCGCATGGCCAGCCAGCGCTGGTGGACCGGGTTGTCGTCGCCGTGGGCCTCGACCGGTACGGGGAACGCCAGCTCGATGTCCCGGGACGGGACCAGGATGCGGACGTCGATCGACTCGGGGTGGATGCGGCCCTCGTGGATCAGGCGCAGCGGCTCGCCGATGGCGACCATCAGCGTCTCCGCCGTGTGGCAGACCACGTCGACGCGGACGCGCCGGGCCGAGAACGCCTCGGTCAGCCGCGGGGCCAGGCCCACCATGGTCGGCTGGGGTTCACCACGGGCGGGCTCCGGGGCGGCGATCCGTGGCGGGCTGCCCTTGCTCACGTCGGTGAGGAGACCGTCCTCCTGGAGGACCCGCAACGCCTGACGGACCGCGCCGCGCTCGACGCCGAACTGCTCCGCGAGTTCGGCCTGGGTGGGCAGGCGGTCTCCCGGCTTGAGTTCGCCGGCTCGGATGCGTTCCCGCAGGCTGTCGGCGATCTCCTGGGGCGATGACCTTCTGCTGCCGTTCACTGCCACGTTCTCCGCCACGCTCTCCTGAGTCACGACCAAACGCTACAACTCTGATCCATCTGGCGGGAGTTGCTTGGAAGTTGTTTATAACTAGGGGCCAAGTGGGGACAACTTAATCAGAGTTGGTTGCCAACTTCTCGGAGTTGGCGGAAGTTTTGCTTCCGGACTTCCGAAGGGGGAACACCGATGCCCGCCCTCGCTCTCCTCTCCGCCGCCTTCGTCGTCGCCTTCGAACAGCTCGTCCAGTGGAAGTACGGTCCGGCCGGCATCGTCGGCCTGATCCTTCTCACCGTCGGCGTCAAGGCCAAGAGCCCGGCCGTCAGCTCCGCGGGAGCCGTCGTGCTCGCGCTGCTGATGACGGGGCCCGCCCGATGAGTCACCGCACCGCACCGGAACGACCCGTGGGGGACGTCAGCTCGTGAGCACCAGCTCCGAACTGATCGTCTCCCACAGTGCGTTGAACCACAGGTGCGACTGCTCCACGAACGTCGTGTCGCGCAGCCCGGCGCCCTGCCGGAAGGCGAACAGCATGGACTGGGTGCCCTGGGCGTCGTACAGCGCCGGCTGCTCGTGATCGGTCTCGGCCTCCCGGCGCGTCAGCGTGTAGTACGCGAACAGCGCCTCCGTGCCGTTCAGCAGGTACAGCTTCACCGGCGGGGTGAAGGGCAGCGCCCGGAACGTGACGCGCACGTCGATGCCGTGGGTGGCGCGCAGGGCCAGCAGGTTGTGCTGGAGGACCTGCCCCTGGGCGTTGCGCATCGCCAGCCACCGCTCGTGCACCCAGTCGTCGTCGCGCCCCTCGACCGGCACCGGGAAGGCCAGGTCGATGTCCCGGCTCGGCAGCAGCACCCGGACGTCGACCTTGGCCGGTTTCAGCCGTCCGGCGTGGATCTGCCGCAGCGGTTCACCGATGGCGAGCGTGAGGGAGATGGACGTCAGGCACACGGCGTCGATCTCGACGTGCTCCGCCGCGAACGCCTCCGCTATCCGTGGGGCCAGAGCCACCGTCGTGGGCAGCGGCGGCGCTTGCGGGCCGGTCAGCGCACCGACGGGGTCGGGCGCGACGGTCGCCGGACTGCCCTTGGACACGTTGGTGAGCAACCGCTCGGACTGCAGGATCCGCAGGGCCTGCCGCACGGCACCGCGCTCGACGCCGAACTCGTGAGCCAGCTGGGCCTGGGTGGGCATGCGCTCACCCGGGCGCAGCGCCCCCGACCTGATCCGGGCACGCAGCTCGTCGGCCACCTGGTGATGTGTTCTCTGTGGCCGCCCTGACCTCTTCCGTCCGTTGACGGAGTCATGTTCCGGGTCCACAACCGAACAGTACAACTTCCCGCCATCTTTAGGCAGTTCAGGGAAAGGTGGTTATGAGCCGCTTCCAAGCGGAGATAAGAACAATGAAGTTGGTAACCAACTTGGGGAACATGGTCAGACCTTCAGGGGGTTGGCCACCCGCCCAGGGACTCCCTTCCGGAGGGGAGCCGGGAGTCCCGCCCGGCACGGCCGCACGACAACCACAACTGAACAGCTCGCTACGGATGCGGGTCCCCAGCACACCGGCAGGAGGGAGCGGCTCAGAACATGTCCGGGCACCAAGGCCGCCTGGACGTACGCAGCAGGGCGTCGGCCTTCAAGGCGGCGCCCACTCGTCCTTCGTGCACCCGCCCCAGCGCCGTCAGCCGCACCGCCGACTCGTCCCCGAGCCACAGCGCCGCCAACTCGCCGATCCCGAGTTCCAGTTCGGCGCTCTCGGTGGTCGGCGTGCAGGACGCCCCCTCGGGCGAGGCCTCCAGCCGGTAGCGCCCGCCGGTCAGCCCGTCCACGCCGGCGACCTCCAGCACCAGGGCCCCCTGGCCCGCGTACGTCCGCGCCTCGAGCGCCCGCTCGACGTCCAGGATCCGCACCCACAGCCAGTCCGCGAGCGAGGTGATCCGGGCCGCCCTCGGGTCGGGCAGGAGGTGCGGAAGCAGGTCGTCGGGCGCCCGCCAGCCGCTCTTCACCTTCACGACCCAGTCGACGGAGCAGACGTACTCCCACAGCGCGCGTTCCGCGGCCGGTGTCGTGCCGAGCAGCCACCGCACGGTCGCCGTGTTCATCGGCGACTTGCCGTCGTCCCAGTTGTCGTCCACCTCGTAGGCGGCCATGCCCTCGACCTCGCCGGACGCCGAGCGGTACACGGCGTAGAAGGGCTGCTTCCACGACGGGTCCCAGCGCAGGGCGCCGGTGTTCAGCTTCCACCACGTCTCGTCGCGGTCGATGGCGCCGGGCAGGCCACGGCGCAGCCGCTCATGCAGTTCGGGGCCGAGCTTGCGGACGTCCTCGCCCTCCACCAGATCGATCCGGCCGCCGTCCACCGGGCCCGCCCAACGGGCGTCGAGACCCGCGCGCGGCACGTCGACCGTCCACTCCGCCATCCAGGTCGCCGGCCCGAAGCCGTAGCGGCCGTAGATCGGGTACTCGGCGGCGATCAGCGTCGCGACGACGTCCCCGGGGTCCTTCGCGGCCGCCAGGTCCTTCGCCATCATCCGGCTGAGCAGTCCGCGGCGGCGGTGGGTGGCGGTGACGGTGACGCCCGAGATCGCGTCGGCCGGGACCGCGGCCCCGCCGACGGCCGTGAGCTCCTGGTCGAAGGAGCGGAAGGTCGCCACGCACCTGCCGTGGTCGAAGGCCCCGAGGTAACGGCCCTCGACGAACCGCCCGCGCCGGCCCTCGACCTCCTCCTCGGAGAGAGCGGACGCCCGCAGGAAGCCGGTGTTCACGGCACGCAGCCAGTCGGCGAACTCGCCCTCGGTGATCGGGCGTATGTCGATGTCGTCGGCACGGGACATGGGGGTCATGACCTCACGCTAGGGACAGGACCGGTCGGTGTCGCGTGAATATCCGACCGGCCCTCCCCCTGGCCCAGGAGCTCTGCCCAGGAGCTCTGCCCCGGAGTTCGGCCCCGGAGTTCGGCCCCCGAGCGGCTCAGACCAGCAGGTCCTCGACCTGCGCCTCCCCCTCGCGGTAGCGGCGTGCGATCTCCGCGCTGCACTCGTCGGCCGTGCGCTGGAGCCGCCGGCGGCGCCGGGAGACCTGCTGCTCGTGCCGCTCGAGCCGGCCCATCGCCGTGTTCAGCTCCAGGTCCGTGCGCGCGTCCAGGTCGGACAGCTCGACCTCGGCGAGCATCTCCGCGGCCAGCCGCCGGTACTCCTCGCCCTGCGGGGTGCCCAGGGTGACGTGGCGGGCCGAGGAGCGGTGCCGGGCCGGGGCGTCCCGCAGGATCTCCGCCAGCCGCTCCACCACCGAGGTCTGCTCGCCCACGGCGACGGAGGCAGCGCCCGCCGGGGCACGCCGGGTCACCTCGGCGCGCAGGATGTCGATGCGCCCCTGGAGCAGCCGCCGCAGATAGCTGAGGTCGGCCTCGTCGCGCTGGGCGTCGCGGCGCAGCGTGCGCAGCTCGGGCAGGCTCAGCGCGGGCAGCTCCGGCTCGGAGGTGCCCGAGGGCAGCCGCGGGCTGTCCGTGCGCTGTGTGGGCGGCCGGTGGTACTCCGACGCGCCGATCCCCGTGTATGTCGACCGGAAAGCCGCCTGCTGCTGTCCGGTGCTTGATGTGCTCATGTGCCTCAACCGTCCCCTCGACCGGTGTGTGCAAGCATCGTGCCACCCCAAGTGGCCGCTATGGGAACGAGTGCCCCCGATAGACCCCAGATGGGCGGTATAGCAGCAAAATACGTCCGTGCAGGGGCTGTTGGCGCCCGCGCAAACCACCCTTTCGGGCCATGCGCCGACCGGCCGAGGCGCGGATGTCACCGCCCTGCATGATGGACGTATGCGAGCAGTGGTGCAGAGGGTGGACGGGGCGAGCGTCGTCGTGGACGGCGAGACCGTGGGGGCGATCGAGGGCGAGGGGCTGTGCGTCCTCGTCGGCGTCACGCATGAGGACACCAAGGAGAAGGCGGCCCAGCTGGCCCGCAAGCTCTGGTCGATCCGCATGCTGCACGACGAGAAGTCGTGCAGCGACATCGACGCACCGCTCCTGGTGATCAGCCAGTTCACCCTCTACGGCGACGCCCGCAAGGGCCGCCGCCCCACCTGGAACGCCGCCGCTCCCGGCGACGTGGCCGAACCGCTGGTCGACGAGGTCGTCGCCCAATTGCGCTCCCTGGGCGCGACGGTGGCCACGGGCCGTTTTGGAGCGGCGATGCGCGTATCACTGACGAACGACGGCCCGTTCACCGTGCAGATCGAAATCTGACCCGAAAGATCTACAAGATCTACGGCTCGACGACGACTTCCTGCGCCGCGGCGGTGTCCCCGGCCACCAGCGGGGCGTCCACCGCCACGTTCCGCTTGACCAGGGCGAGGGCGACCGGCCCGAGCTCGTGGTGGCGCGCGGAGGTCGTGATGAAGCCGATCTTCCGGCCGTCGGGGCCCTCGTCCGCGAGCCGGAGCTCCGTCCCGGCCACCGGCAGGTGGACCTCGCTGCCGTCGAGGTGGAGGAAGACCAGGCGGCGCGGCGGCTTGCCCAGGTTCTGCACCCGGGCGACCGTCTCCTGCCCCCGGTAGCAGCCCTTCTGCAGATGCACCGCCGAGCCGATCCAGCCCAGCTCGTGCGGGATGGTGCGGTGGTCGGTCTCGAAACCGAGCCGGGGCCGGTGCTGCTCCACGCGCAGCGCCTCGTAGGCGAGGATCCCGGCGGGCGGCCCGGCCTGCGCCGCGTAGGCCTCCAGGGCGGCGCGCGGCAGGAACAGGTCCCGGCCGTGCGGCGTCTCCCGTACGACGGCGTCCTCGGGGACCTCGGCGATGGAGCCGGCCGGGAGGTGCACCACGGCGATGTCGGCCGTGCGGTCGGCGACCTCGACCCTGTAGAAGAACTTCATCGACTCCAGGTAGGCGATCAGCGCCTCCTGGGTGCCCGGCTCCACATGGGCCCAGACCGTCCCGCCGTCGTCGACGAGGTACAGCGCGTGCTCGATGTGGCCGTTCGCGGAGAGGATCAGCGCCTCGGTCGCCCGGCCCACCGGCAGGTCGCTGACGTGCTGGGTGAGCAGCAGGTGCAGCCAGGCGAGCCGGTCGTCGCCGAACGCGCCAAGGACGAGTTCGGCTACAAGACGGCCGACATCGAGCCCACCGAGGGCGAGACGAACGC
>NZ_JBEOXI010000106.1:0-26292 GCF_040296465.1 Streptomyces sp. NPDC002130 | reverse complement strand
GCGCGGCTCGGGCGGCAGCGGGAGCTGCTTCGTGCCGAGTTCGAGCTTGCGCAGGGCGCTGGCCAGGGCGAGCGGATCACCGGTGAGCTGGGCACCGGAGGCGTCCGCCTGGTACTCCCGGGAGCGGCTGATGGCCAGTTGGATGAGCGAGGCGGCGAGCGGGCCCAGGAGCATGATCATCAGCATGCCGAGCAGACCGGGGCCGTCGTCGTCGTCCGAGCGTCCGATGGGGATCAGCCAGGCGAAGTTGACCAGGAACATGATGACGGAGGCGAGGGCGCCGGCGACCGACGAGATGAGGATGTCGCGGTTGTAGACGTGACTGAGCTCGTGGCCGATGACGCCGCGCAGCTCGCGCTCGTCCAGCAGACGCAGGATGCCGTCGGTGCAGCACACCGCGGCGTTGCGTGGATTGCGGCCCGTGGCGAAGGCGTTGGGTGCCTCCGTCGGGGAGATGTACAGGCGCGGCATGGGCTGGCGGGCCTGGGTGGAGAGCTCACGGACCATGCGGTAGAGCGCCGGGGCCTCGAACTCGCTCACCGGGCGGGCGCGCATCGCGCGGAGTGCCAGTTTGTCGCTGTTCCAGTACGCGTAGGCGTTGGTGGCCAGTGCTACCAGGACGGCGATGACGAGCCCCATGCGGCCGAAGAAGCTGCCGATGACGATGATGAGTGCGGACAGTCCTCCCAGGAGTATCGCTGTCCTGAGCCCGTTGTGCCGGCGGTGCACGGTACGCCCTCCAAGTCGTGCGGCAGGGGACCCTTGCTTGCTGAATCTGCGGTGCCACTGGTGCCGCGTTCTCACGTCCAGTGGACCCTCCCGTACTGGTCAACGCCAGGCGGGAGGCTCAAGTTCCCTGGTGCGTGCGGCGGCGGGTGTGGACCGTCCGGGTGACGGCGCCGACGACCACGCGCGCGTGGGGGCGAGTGCCCCGCACACGCGCGGTGTAAGCGGCCGTCTTCCCGGTGAGCCCGCTGTGACCGGAACGAGGTTCAGAAGAGGCCGGTGTCGGTGAAGCGCAGGACCAGCTGGGGTGCGCCGGACAGGGCGATGCCGAGGACGCCGGTCAGGGCGATCGCGGCGGTGACCGGTCCGGGGACACGGTGTTTCTCGGGTTCGCCTGCGGGGGCACGGAACAGCAGGGCCGTCCACTGGAGGTAGTAGAACAGCGCGATGACGACGTTGACGGCCATGACCACGGCCAGCCAGCCGAGGCCGGCGTCGACGGCCGCCGAGAAGACGGTGACCTTGGCGAAGAGACCGATGATGCCCGGCGGCAGTCCGGCGAGGCAGAGCAGGAAGAACGCCAGGAGCAGCGCGGACACGGGGCTGGAGGCGTACAGGCCGCGGTAGTCGGCGACTCGGTTGAGGACCTTGGTGCGGCCAACGAGCGCGGCCACCGCGAAGGCGCCGAGGTTCACGGCGCCGTACATCAGGGCGTAGGCGACGGTGGAGCCGATCGACTTCTCGGCGTCCCCGGAGTACGCGGCGGCGGCGATCGGCACCAGGAGGTAGCCGGCCTGGCCGACGGAGGACCAGGCGAGCAGGCGTACCGCGCTGTACGCGCGCGTGGCCTGCTGGCGCAGGGCTCCGGCGTTGCCCACGGTCATGGTGAGGGCGGCCAGGGCTGCCAGGGCGGGGCCCCAGACGTCGGCGTAGGACGGGAGGGCCACGACCGTGACGAGGATGAGGCCGCTGAAGCCGACCGCCTTGCCGATGACCGACAGGTAGGCCGCGATCGGCAGGGGTGCCCCCACGTAGGTGTCGGGGACCCAGAAGTGGAACGGCACGGCGGCCGTCTTGAAGGCGAAACCGACGAGGGTGAGGACGACGCCGGTCTGGGCGAGGGTGTGGAACTGCCCGTCGACGTGTTGGATGCGGTCGGCGACCTGGGTGAGGTAGAGGGTGCCCGTGGTGGCGTACACGAAGCTGATGCCCATCAGGCTGACCGCGGTCGCGGTGACCGAGGACAGGAAGAACTTCAGGGCCGCCTCGGAGGACTTCCGGTCGCCGTACCTGAGGCCGACCAGTGCGAACGCGGGCAGGGAGGCGACCTCCAGGGCGACGATCAGGGTCGCCAGGTCGCGGGAGGCGGGCAGGAGGGCGGCGCCGGCCGCGGAGGACAGCAGCAGGAACCAGTACTCGCCTTCGGGGAGGTCCTTGCGGGCGTCCTTCAGGGCGGTGACCGACAGGAGGGCGGCGAGGAGGGCGCCGCCGAGGACCAGGAACTGGATGACCAGGGTGAAGCGGTCGACCGTGTAGCTGCACACGGTGGCGTCGCCGGTCAGACAGAAGGTGCTGCGGTCGCCGTCCAGGAGAGGCACCAGCATCAGCGTGGCGGCGGCCAGGCCCGCCACCGATGTCCAGCCGAGCAGGGCCTTGCGGTGCTCGGCGACGAACAGGTCGGCCACCAGGACGACGAGTCCGACGACCGCCGCGATGGTGGGCGGGGCGATCGCGAGCCAGTCCACGGACTGGACGAGGGACGCCGCCAGGGGCTGGGCCGGGGAGCTCATCGGGTGCCTCCTGCGAGGAGCTGCTGGACGGCCGGGTCGCTCAGGCCGAGGAGAGCCTTGGGCCACAGGCCCGCGACGACGGTGAGGACGACGAGCGGTGTCCACGCCGCGAACTCGTACGAGCGGACGTCGGTGAGCCTGGGTGCGTCGTGAGGCAGGGCGCCCATGCAGACGCGGCGGACCACGATCAGCAGGTACGCGGCTGTCAGCAGCGTGCCGAACGCGCCGATCGCCATGAAGGTGAGGAAGGCGGCGCGGTTGAGGCCCTCGGCGGGCCGGAACGCGCCGAACAGGGCCAGCATCTCGCCCCAGAAACCGGCCAGGCCCGGCAGGCCGAGCGAGGCGACGGCGGCGAAGGCGAGCAGGCCGCCGAGGCGCGGGGCCTTGCCGTAGAGGGCGGCGCCGGTCTCCTCGGCGAGGGTGTCCAGGTCGGTGGTGCCGGTGCGGTCCTTCAGGGCGCCGACCAGGAAGAAGAGCAGGCCGGTGATGAGGCCGTGGGCGATGTTGGCGAACAGGGCGCCGTTCACGCCGGTCGGGGTCATCGTGGCGATGCCGAGCAGGACGAAGCCCATGTGGCCGACGGAGGAGTAGGCGATGAGGCGCTTGAGGTCGCCCTTCGCGCCCTGTTTGGCGAGGGCCAGGCAGGCCAGGGATCCGTAGATGATGCCGACGACGGCGAGGGCGGCGAGGTAGGGCGCGAAGGTGCGGAACCCGTCGGGTGCGATGGGGAGCAGGATTCGGACGAATCCGTACGTACCCATCTTCAGCAGCACACCGGCCAGGAGCACCGAGCCGACGGTCGGCGCGGCGGTGTGGGCGTCGGGCAGCCAGCTGTGCAGCGGCCACATCGGCGTCTTCACCGCCAGCCCGATCCCGATCGCCAGAACGGCGATGAGCTGCACGGATGTGCTCAGCGACCGGCCGTTGTCAGTGGCGAGTGCCATCATGTCGAACGTGCCCGCCTTGATCCCGATCAGGAGCAGGCCGAGCAGCATGACCACGGAGCCGAGCAGGGTGTAGAGGATGAAGCGCCAGGCGGCCTGGCTCCGGCCCTCGCCGCCCCAGCGGGCGATGAGGAAGTACATCGGGATGAGGACCATCTCGAAGGCGAGGAAGAAGAGCACCAGGTCGAGGACGGCGAAGGTCGCGAGCGTGCCGGCTTCGAGGACGAGCAGCAGGGCGACGAAGGCCTTCGGGGTCGGGCCTTCGGGCATCTTGAAGTACGAGTAGAGCGCGCAGAGGAAGGTCAGCAGCGCGGTCAGGACCAGGAGGGGGAGGGAGATGCCGTCGATGCCGAGGTGGATGCGTACGTCGAGTGCGGGGATCCAGCTGATGTCCGTGTTGGCCTGCATCTTCGACGGCTGGTCATGGTCGAAGCCGAGCGCGAGGACGATCGTCGCGATGAGGATCGCGCCGGTGACGGTGACGCCGTGCCGGAGGACTGCCTGCTCGGGTGACTTTCCCTTCAGTCCGGGCGGGGCGGGCAGGAGAGCCGCGGCGGCGCCCAGGAGCGGGCCGACGACGACGAACGCCAGAAGGAACTGCATCACGGACTCGTTGATATCGATCACGCTTGCTCACGCTCCCGTGGCGACGAGGACGACGGCGACCGCGAGGACGACGGTGCCGGCGAGCAGCGCGCTCACATAGGTCTGGACGTTGCCGGTCTGGGCACGCCGTACGGCGGCGCCGAGCCAGCGAGGCAGCGCACCCGCACCGCGGACATAGGTCTCGACGACCTCGCGGTCGAGGAACCTGACGAGGCTCGCCCCGGCCTTGACCGGGCGGACGAAGAGAGCCGTGTACACGGCGTCCAGGTGGAAGCCCGCGGCCGCGTGGCGGTGCAAGGGGCCGAGCAGCAACCGTCCCGGGTCGGCGGGGTCCGGGGCGTGGGCGATGTCGCCGTAGGCCGGCTCGTGGGTGGCGATGGCTTCCGCCTCGACCTGGGCGGCGTCGCCCTCGGGGTGGGCCGCGACGGCGCCCAGCGGGACGCGGGCCGCGAGGGCGGTGGTGTGCCGCCAGGCGGCGTAGGTGACGATGCCGCCGACCAGGGCCATGCCCGTGCCGAGCACGGAGGTGGTCAGGGTCGGGCCGAGGTCGCGGCCGTCGAACCAGTCGGGCAGCAGGCGGAACGCGAAAGCGCCGAGGGCCAGGGACGGCACGGCGAGGACCCACAACACGACGGTCATGGTCAGGGGCTGCCTGCCGTGATCGGGGGCTTCGGTGCCCCGGCCCCGGAAGCCGAGCAGCCACAGGCGCATCGCATAGGCGGCGGTGAGCACGGCCGTGAGGAGGCCGGCGACGAGGACGATCCAGCCCGCGGCGGCGGGGGCGTGCTCGGTGTGCCCGGTGACGACGTGCTCGGCGACGCCGAGCACGGCCTCCTTGGAGAAGAAGCCGCTGAACGGCGGGATCGCGGCGAGCGCGAGCAGCGCCACGGTCATCGTCCAGTAGGCGTCGGGGATGCGGTCGCGCAGGTTCCGCATGCGGGACATGGCGGCGAGCGAGTTGGTGCCGGCGGCATGGATGATCACGCCGGCCGCGAGGAACAGCAGCGCCTTGAAGGCGCCGTGGGACAGGAGGTGGAAGACGGCGGCCCCGCGGTCGCCGACGGCGAGGGCGCCGGTCATGTAGCCGAGCTGGCCGATCGTCGAGTAGGCGAGGACGCGCTTGATGTCGTCCTGGGCGAGCGCGGCGAGCGCCGAGCCGGTCATCGTGACGGCGGCCATGACGGCGAGGACGACCATCGCGGCCTGGGAGGCCTCGAAGACCGGGAGGAGACGGGCGATGAAGTAGACACCGGCGGCGACCATCGTCGCGGCGTGGATCAGGGCGGAGACGGGGGTCGGGCCCGCCATCGCGTCGGGGAGCCAGGTGTGCAGCGGGAACTGCGCCGACTTGCCCGCCACGCCCGCGAGGAGCAGCAGGGCGATCAGCGTCGGGTGGTCGAGCCCGCCGCTCGCCACGGTGCCGAGGATGCGGGTGATGCGGAACGAGCCGGCGTCGGTGGCCAGGGCGAACAGGCCGATGAGGAAGGGGACGTCGCCGAGCTTGGTGACCAGGAAGGCCTTGAGGGAGGCGGCGCGGGCCTCCGGGGTCTCCCAGTAGTGGCCGACGAGGAAGTAGGAGCAGATGCCCATGACCTCCCAGCCGACCAGCAGCACGATCAGGTCGCCGGAGTACACGACCAGGAACATCGCGGAGGTGAACAGCGAGACGAGGGCGGCGTAGGAGGAGTAGCGCGGGTCGTCGCGCAGATAGCCCGTCGAGTAGATCTGCACGCAGGAGGCGACCAGGCCGACCAGGACGGCGACGAGGGCGGCGAAGCCGTCGATGTGCAGGGCGAGCTCGATCGGGACCGAGCCGGTGGGAGTGAGTTCCGTGGCCGAGGCGACGGCCGCTCCGCCGCCCTGGCGTACGGCGACCAGCGCGGCGAGCACCAGGGAGGTGAGCGTCGGCAGGACGGCGAGGGGACGGGCGAAGCCGGGCGCCGTACGGCCCAGCAGCAGGCCGGCGGCGGCGCCGAGGAACGGAAGGAGAGGGACGAGGACGGCGAGGGTGGTCGTGGTCACGCGGTGGCCTCAGCCTTCTGGGCCTCGTCGGACTGCTCGGCCGGGCGGGTGTCGTGGTCGGGGTCGTCGGGGTCGTGCCGTTCGGCGGTGTCACGGAGCTTGTCGACGTCCGAGGTACCGCGGTTGCGGTGGACGGCGAGGACGATGGCCAGCCCGATGCCGATCTCGGCGGCGGCGATGGCGATGGTGAACAGGGTCAGGGCCTGACCGGAGTGCAGGGTCTCCTTGGCGGCCTTGCTGAGCCAGACGTCGAAGGCGACCAGGTTGAGGTTGACCGCGTTGAGCATCAGCTCGACCGACATCAGGACCAGGATCGCGTTGCGGCGCGCGAGGACGCCGTACAGGCCCGTGCAGAAGAGCAGGGCGGAGAGCACGGCGGGATAGGCGAGGTGCATCAGCGGGCACCTTCCTGCTCGGAACTCTCCGAACTCTCTGTGACCGTCCGGGAACTCTTGGTGGCACTCGGGGCGTTCACACGGGGAGAGCTCGACTCCGCCTTCGCCTTGCGGGACAGGACGATGGCGCCGACCAGGGCGGCGAGGAGGAGGACGGAGAGGGCCTCGAAGGGGAGCACCCAGTTCTGGAAGAGACTCGCGCCGGTGGCCTCGGTGGAGCCTGCGGCGGGGCCGTCCAGGTCGATCCAAGTCGTGCGGAAGGCGTCGACGACGACCCAGACCAGGGCGGCGGCAGCGGCGACGGCCACGGCGAGGGCGGCCCAGCGGTTGCCGGAGTCGGCATCCGGGGAGCGGCCGATGGGGGCTCTGGTGAGCATCAGACCGAACAGGAGGAGGACGACGACGGAACCGACATAGATGAGGACCTGCACCCAGGCGATGAACTCGGCGGTGAGCAGGAGGTACTCGACGGCGAGGCCGCCGAGGGTGACCACCAGCCACAGGGCGGCGTGCACCAGCTGCCTGGTGGTGACGGTGACGAGGGCAGCGCCGAAGGTCACCAGGCCGACGAGGAGGAAGGCGATCTCGACGCCGGTCGGGGAGAGGAAGCCGTGGGTTTCCGCGGCGGCCCCGGTGGTCGGGCCGGTCGCGAGGAGAGCGGCGTTTGCGGCGAGCGTCATTGCGCGCCCTCCTGCCCCGGCTTCGGACGACCTGGCTTCGGGTGACCCGGCTCCGGACGCGTCGGCTCGGGGCGGTCCGACTCCTGGTGGGCCGGCTCCGTGCGCTCCGCCTTCGGCTGGTCGGTCTGCTGCTTGGAGTCGCCCTGGGGTCGGGTGGGCTGCTCGGCGGCGCGGGCCTGCGCGTCGGCGTGGGGTTCGGTGGCCGGCGGGGTCTGCTGGGCGGCCAGCTTGTCGGCGGCCTTGCGGGCGGCGGCGAGTTCCTTCGGTTCCTCCGCGCCGGGGTCGAGGGCCGGCGGGGCCGGGACGGTCCACATCCACTCGCGGAGCTTGTCGCGCTCGTGGGTGAGGTCACGGATGTCGGTCTCGGCGTACTCGAACTCGGGGGACCAGAACAGGGCGTCGAAAGGACAGACCTCGATGCAGATACCGCAGTACATGCACAGGGAGAAGTCGATGGCGAAGCGGTCGAGGACATTGCGGCTGCGCTCACGGCCGCCCGGGGCCGCCGGCGGGACGGTCTCCTTGTGGGAGTCGATGTAGATGCACCAGTCCGGGCACTCGCGGGCGCACAGCATGCAGACCGTGCAGTTCTCCTCGAACAGGCCGATCACACCGCGGGTGCGGGGCGGGAGGTCGGGCTGGGCGTCGGGGTACTGCGCGGTGACGGACTTCTTCGTCATCGTGCGGAGGGTGACGGCCAGGCCCTTGGCGAGGCCACTGCCAGGAATGGGGGCCATGGTTACTGGATCACCACCTTGACGATGCCGGTGAGGGCGATCTGGGCGAGGGAGAAGGGGACGAGGAGGGTCCAGGCGAGCTCCTGGAGCTGGTCCTCGCGCAGGCGCGGGTAGGTGACGCGCAGCCAGATCACGAGGAAGGCGAGGACGGCGGTCTTCAGCAGGGTCCAGACCCAGCCGAGGCCGTCGGCGCCCCAGGGGCCGTGCCAGCCGCCCAGGAAGAGGACGGTGGTCAGGCCGCACAGGACGACGATTCCGGCGTACTCGGCGAGGAGGAAGAGAGCGAAACGGAGGCCGGTGTACTCGGTGTACGCGCCGAAGATGATCTCCGAGTCGGCGACGGGCATGTCGAAGGGCGGGCGCTGGAGTTCGGCGAGGCCGGCCACGAAGAAGACGATCGCGCCGACGATCTGCCAGGGCAGCCACCACCACTCGAAGGCGTCGAGGATGCCGGGGAGGGAGACGGTGCCGGCCGCCATCGCCACCGAGGCGGCGGTCAGGAGCATCGGCAGTTCGTAGGCGAGGAGCTGGGCGGCGGTGCGCAGGCCGCCGAGGAGGGAGAACTTGTTCGCGGACGCCCAGCCGGCCATGAGCGAGCCGAGGACGCCGACGCCCATGACGGCCAGGACGAAGAAGACACCCGCGTCGACGACCTGCCCGACGGCTCCCTCACCGGGGCCGATGGGAATGGCGAGCAGGACGAGGAGGTAGGGCAGGAGGGCGACGGCGGGGGCCAGTTGGAAGATGCGGCGGTCGGCGCCCGCAGGGACGACGTCCTCCTTCTGCGCGAACTTCACGCCGTCGGCGATCAGCTGGGCCCAGCCGTGGAAGCCGCCGGCGTACATGGGGCCGAGGCGGCCCTGCATATGGGCCATGACCTTGTGTTCGGTCTGGCCGATGATCAGAGGGAAGGTGAGGAAGACGACGAAGACGACCAGGAGTCGCAGGGCGACGTCGAGCACGTCGTTCACTGCTGGCCTCCTGCGGGTTCATCGGGGTCGGCAGGGCCGGCGGGAGCACCGGTGTCGCCGGGGGTGGCGGTGGGCTTCGCGTCGTTGTCCTTGGGCTTCGCGTCGTTGTCCTTGGGCTTCGGCTTGTTCGCCGTGTCCGAGGTGCCTGGTGTGTCCGAGGTGTGAGGGGTCTCCGAGGCACGAGGGTTGCCCGGGGTGCCCGAGGCGCCCGGGCTTTCCGGGGTATCCGGCGGGCTGGTGGGGCTTTCGGGGGTTTCCGAGGACTCCGGGGACTCCGGGGCGTCCGAAGGCTCGGAGGTCTGCGACTCGCCCGACGGCTCTGGAGCAGGCAACTGCGCTGCCTCCGGCGACGGTTCGGGGGCCGGTTCGTCGAAGGCGGGGCGGGCGTGGTGCCAGGGGGCGTCCGAGCTGCGCGGGCTGCTCGAAGCCTTGCCTGACCGGCCGTCGCCGCGGTCGGACCCGGTCCTCTGGCTCGCGCTGCCCTCCGATGCGCTGCGCGCCCGGCGCGGTCCCGCCGAGGGGGTCGGGGAGCCGGCTTCAGCGGTCGATGCCGACGTCTCCGGCCCGGTCGTCGGCGTCCCGGAATCGGTCGCCGCTGCTTCGGAACCAGGCGTCGCCGACCCGGGGCCAGGCGTCGCCGACTCGGGGGCAGGCGTCGCGGACTCGAGACCATGCTGCGGGGATTCGGGGCCGGGCGTCGCGGGCGCGGGGCCAGGCTGTGGGGATTCGGAGCCGGGCGTCGGGGATGCCGGGTCGCTGGGCTGCTGACTTGCCGATCCCTGTGCCGCCGAGCGGTTTCGCCGCGGTCCCGCAGAAGCCCGGGCAGCCGGCTCCCCGGGCGTCGACTGGCTCGCCGAGCCCTCGGCAGCCGTACGCGCACGACGCGGAACAGCCGGAGCCGTCTCCGCGCCGGGAGCCGGAGCCCCCGCACCGGCAGCCGAAGCCCCCGCACCGGGAGCCGGAGTCTGCGCACCGGCAGCCGGAGCCTCCGCACGCGGAGATGGAGTCTCCGTTGCGGCTTCGGACTGGCTCGCCGAGCCTTCCGATGCCGAGCGGGTTCGGCGGGCCGGGCGTTCTCCCGCGGGGCGTTCTCCCGCAGGGCGTGCCGCTCGGGCGGGGCGGTCGCCTGCGGTGCGGGCCGGGCCGCGGGCCGGGCGGGCGGGGGCCGGCGGGAGTTGGCCCTTGAGGGGGCCCCATTCGTTGGGGTCGGGGACGCCGGGCGGGAGCATCTGGCGGCGCTTGGGCCCGCCGTGTTCCGACTCGCCCGGTTCCTTCGCGCCGGGCCAGGCCTTGGCGACGCGGGCAGCGAGGACGAAGTCCTTGCGCAGGGGGTGGCCTTCGAAGTTCTCGGGCAGGAGCAGGTGGTCCAGCGCCGGGTGGCCTTCGAAGGTGATGCCGAACATCTCGTACGTCTCGCGTTCGTGCCAGGCGGCGCCCGCGTAGACGTCGACCGCCGAGGGCAGGGCGGGGGCCTCGTGCGGGACGGTCGTACGCAGCAGGAGGCGTCGTACGGGAGAGAGGGCGGCGACGTGGGCCGTGACGCGGAAGCCCGTGCCCGGTTCGTCGACGGCGCTCAGCCAGTCGAAGTAGGTGCAGCCGAGGCGGTCGCGGGCGGTCTCCAGGGCGGTGATCCAGGCTGCCGGGGGGACGTCGACCGTCAGGACCTCGTAGGACTCCTCGGCCGTGGCGTCCGGGCCGAAGAGGTCCTCGGCGGTGGCGGGCAGCCAGCCGACGGCCGTCATCGCCCCTCCCCCGAGGTCGTCTCCGGTGCGGGCGGCCGCACCAGTCCGCTCTGCAGCGCCGCCGCCGAAGGACGATCCGCACCGCTGCCGTACCGCTCCCCCAGCGACTCGCGGGCGATCTTCTCCTGGAGCTTCAGGATGCCCTGGAGCAGCGCCTCGGGGCGGGGCGGGCAGCCGGGGACGTAGACGTCGACGGGGATGATCTGGTCGACGCCCTTGGTGACGGAGTACGAGTCCCAGTAGGGGCCGCCGCAGTTGCTGCACGCGCCGAAGGAGATGACGTACTTCGGTTCCGGCATCTGCTCGTAGAGGCGCTTCACGGCCGGGGCCATCTTGTCCGTGACCGTGCCGGAGACGACCATCAGGTCGGCCTGGCGGGGGCCCGGGGCGAACGGGATGACGCCGAGGCGGATGAAGTCGTGGCGGGCCATCGACGCGGCGATGAACTCGATCGCGCAGCAGGCGAGGCCGAAGTTGAACACCCAGAGCGAGTAGCGGCGGCCCCAGTTGAGGACGACCTTCATCGGCTCGGGGGCGAGGCGGGCCAGGGCGCCCAGCCGCTTGGGCTCGGGCAGCAGGACAGGCTCGGACACCGAGGGGTTCACGTCCATGCCAGGACGCCCTTCTTGTAGGCGTAGAGCAGGCCGACCGCCAGGAAGCCGAGGAAGATGAACATCTCGGCCAGGGTCGTCGCGCCGTAGCCAGGGGCGGCGAAGACGGTCGCCCAGGGGAACAGGAAGATCGAGTCGACGGCGAAGATCACGTAGAGGAAGGCGTACACGTAGTAGCGGACCTGGGTGTGGGCCCAGCCCTCGCCGACGGGGTCGACGCCGCACTCGTACGTCAGGAGTTTCTCGGGGGTGGGGACCACGGGCCGCAGCAGGCGGCCGGCCCCGAAGGCGACGGCTACGAACAGCACACCGATCACGGCGAGCAGTCCGACGACCGAGTAGGACTGGAAGTAGTCCGCCGCGACGACGGTCGTGGTGACGACGGTCGGTTCCGGCACGTCCGTCCCTCGCTCCCTCAGAATTCGGACCTGGATCCTTCGACGATGAGGCGGCTCACTGGGGTGCCGCCGTTCGACGATCTGTACGCACGGGAGTCTAGGCCCTGATAAGGGCAGGGTAAGCAGCCCGTCACCGCCGGGCATACGGGGGTGGGGTTTTCCTCAGTCGATCCTGGCGGTCCACCTCATGGCGCAGCCGTCCGCCGCCGGGCACGCTAACGCACATGACCCAACGTATCCCGTCTCCGGGCACGCCGGCGGCCCGGTCGGCCGCCGGGCCGGACGACCGTCCGCCGCCGGCCCGGCTCGCCTACGACCGGCACACCTGGAAAGAGATCGCGCACCTGCTGGCCAACCTTCCGGTCGCGCTGCTCGGTTTCACCTATGTCGTGACGATGCTGTCCATCGGTTTCGGGCTGACCGTCACGGTGATCGGGTTCCCGCTGCTCGCGGCGGGACTCATGGGCGCGCGGCAGTTGGGCAGGCTGGAGCGGGCGCGGGCCCGGGCGCTGCTCGGGGTGCGGATCGATGAGCCGAGCCGGCTGCGGCTGCGGGGCGGGGGCGGATTCTTCCAGCGGCTGTGGCTGCAGCTGAAGGACCCGGTGGGCTGGCGCACGGTCCTGTACGAGTTCATCCGGCTGCCCTGGGGCGTGCTCACCTTCAACGTCACGCTGGTCTCGCTGTTCGTGCTGTGGCCGGTGCTGCCGTTCATCGCGCGGGGGTTGACCAACGCCGACCGGGCCATGGTGCGGGCGCTGCTGTCGCCCTCCGACGAGCTGGAGCGGCGGATCGCCGAGCTGGAGTCGGACCGGGGGGTCGTGGTGGACACGGCCGCGGCCGACCTGCGGCGCATCGAGCGGGATCTGCACGACGGGGCGCAGGCCCGGCTGGTCAATCTGGCGATGGGGCTCGGCCTGGCCAAGGAGAAGGTGCTGGAGGATCCCGACGCGGCGGCGGCGATGGTCGAGGAGGCGCACGGCGAGGTGAAGCTGGCGCTGCAGGAGCTACGGGACCTGGCGCGCGGCATCCACCCGGCGGTCCTGACCGACCGCGGTCTGGACGCGGCCCTGTCGTCGGTCGCCTCGCGCTGCACGGTCCCGGTGAAGGTGACGGTCGATCTGCCGGAGCGGCCGGCCGCGGCCATCGAGGGCATCGCCTACTTCACCGTCTCGGAGCTGCTGCAGAACGTCAGCAAGCACAGCAGGGCGAAGTCGGCCTCGGTGGAGGTGTGGCGGACCGACACCCGGCTGCTCATTCAGGTGTGGGACGACGGGGGTGGCGGCGCGAGCCTCGACGGCGGTACGGGGATGAAGGGCTTGGCGGACCGGCTGGACGCCGTCGACGGGCTGTTCGTCCTGGAGTCGCCCGAGGGCGGCCCGACGACGGTCACGGCGGAACTGCCGTGGCGTGACCGGTCCGCGGCCCGGGGGTAGGGAAAACCCCCCGTTCAAGATGCCGACGGACTCCATGGTCCGCCGACCTGCGGCGGAGCAGGGTGGAGGTACGAGAGCGCAGCCGCGGGACGAGGAGAAGGACGGCGCCGATGGCCACGGAGTACGGACAGGAGTACGGGCTCGACGGTGGGTCCGGGTTCCCCGGGAGCGCCGAACGGCGGCACCGGCTGCCGGCCGCGCTGCGGGCGCCGGTCGAGGGTCGCACCTGGCGCGAGTTCGCCCATGTGCTGCTCAGCCTGCCGGTCGGCATCCTGATGTTCACCTACGCGGTCACGATGGTGTCGCTGGGGGCGGGACTGCTGGTCACGTTCCTCGGCGTACCGGTGCTGGCGGCGGCGCTCGCCGGGTGCCGCGGCTTCGGGGCGATGGAGCGGACGCGGGCGCGGGCGCTGCTGGGACTGGAGGTGGGCGAGCCGGACCCGCTGCGGATGACCAGGCCGGGCGCGATGGCGTGGATGGGGGCCGTCCTCAAGAGCGGCGCCTCGTGGCGGGCCGTGCTGTACGCGGTGCTGCATCTGCCCTGGGCGGTGTTCTCGTTCGCCGTCGCGGTGAACGTGTGGGTGATGGGCTGGGCGCTGCTGACGTACCCGCTGTGGTTCTGGGCGCTCCCAATGCACGCCGGCCCGGACGGGTTCCAGCTGTACGGCGACGGGACGCACCGGATCCACCTCGACAACCCCTTCGAGATCACGGTGACCGCGCTGGTGGGGCTGCTGTTCACGATCGCCGCGCCGTGGATCGTGCGGGCGCTGACGATGGTGGACCGGCTGCTGGTGCACGGGCTGCTCGGGCCGTCGCGGCTGGTCTCGCGGGTAGTGGAGCTGGAGTCGGACCGGGGGGTGGTGGTCGACACCGCGGCGGCCGATCTGCGGCGTATCGAGCGGGATCTGCACGACGGGGCGCAGGCCCGGCTGGTGGCGCTGGCCATGGATCTGGGGCTGGCGAAGGAGAAGCTCCATGAGGACCCGCGGGCGGCGGCGCGGATGGTGGACGAGGCGCACGGCGAGGTGAAGACGGCGCTGCAGGAGCTGCGGGACCTGGCCCGCGGCATCCACCCGGCGGTCCTGACCGACCGCGGCCTGGACGCGGCCCTGTCCTCGGTCGCCTCGCGCTGCGCGGTCCCGGTGCAGGTCGAGGTCGACCTGGCGGAGCGGCCGGCACCGGCGATCGAGGGGATCGCGTACTTCACGGTGTCGGAGCTGCTGCAGAACATCAGCAAGCACGCGCGGGCCACGTGGGCCGGCGTGGAGGTGTGGCGGACGGAGAACCGGCTGATGCTGCAGGTCGTCGACAACGGTGTGGGTGGGGCCGATGCGTCCCGGGGGTCCGGGCTCGCGGGGCTGGCAGAGCGGCTCGACGCGGTCGACGGGATCCTGGTGGTGGACTCGCCGGCGGGCGGGCCCACCCGGGTGACCGCGGAGTTGCCGTGGCGGGGGGAGCACGTGCGGTGACGTTCGCGGGGGCCCGGCCCCCGCGAGCCGTGACAGGGCCGGGGGCCGTCGCCTCCGGCCCCCATCTTTCCCTCACCACCCGATCGGCCAGTCAAGAAGCCGCTCCCGTCCCCATTCACCCCCCGACCCTGAAATGCTGGACCCGTCGCACGGGTGGGCGCAGCCGTTGTGGGCTGCGGACGGGCGGCATGGGCTGTGGGGGGCCGGACATCGTGGAGGACAGGGTGCGGGTGGTCATCGCCGAGGATTCAGTGCTGCTCAGGGAGGGCCTGACCCGGCTGCTGACCGACCGGGGGCACGACGTCGTCGCCGGTGTGGGTGACGGCGAGGCGCTGATCAAGACCATCACGGAGCTGGACGCGCAGGGCGAGCTGCCGGACGTGGTCGTGGCGGACGTCCGTATGCCGCCGACGCACACCGACGAGGGGGTGCGGGCGGCGGTGCAGCTGCGCAAGGCCCACCCGGGGCTCGGGGTGCTGGTGCTGTCGCAGTACGTGGAGGAGCGCTACGCCACGGAGTTGCTCGCGGGGTCCAGCCGGGGTGTCGGCTACCTGCTGAAGGACCGGGTCGCCGAGGTACGGGAGTTCGTGGACGCGGTGGTGCGGGTGGCGGAGGGCGGTACGGCGCTCGACCCGGAGGTGGTCGCGCAGCTGCTGGGCCGCAGCCGCAAGCAGGACGTGCTGGCGGGGCTCACTCCGAGGGAGCGTGAGGTGCTGGGGCTGATGGCCGAGGGGCGGACGAACTCGGCGATCGCGCGGCAGCTCGTGGTCAGCGACGGAGCGGTCGAGAAGCACGTCAGCAACATCTTCCTGAAGCTGGGGCTGTCCCCGAGCGAGGGGGACCACCGCAGGGTCCTGGCCGTGCTGACGTATCTGAACTCCTGACGGGCCCCGACCGACGGAGCCGACCGACAGATCCGACCGACGGATCCGACCGACGGTCCGACCGACGGACCCGGCTGACGGCCCCGACCGACGCACCCGGCTCCTGACCGGCCTCACCTCTTTGACGTTCAGTGGCCCTGTTCGCGGAAACCCGGACAAAGACGGACGCATGATCATGCCGAAGTCGTGTCCAAGATGCGAATGACCCGAAGAACGCGACCCTCGCGGTCGTAGTGTTGATCCTGGGAAGGCCTGCGGGAAGGCCTGTCCCGGACAGCGTCCTCGAGGGAGGTCCAGTTCAGTGACCAGCCAGGTCAGTAGCCCAGCGGAGCAGGCCGACGAAGCAGTCGTAGGAGAGCAGCGCAAAGCGGCGGGCGCGAAGGACGTGCGTCGCCTGGACCGGGTGATCATCAGGTTCGCGGGGGACTCGGGTGACGGTATGCAGCTCACCGGTGACCGTTTCACCTCGGAGACCGCGTCGTTCGGCAACGACCTGTCGACACTGCCGAACTTCCCGGCCGAGATCAGGGCGCCCGCCGGGACCCTGCCGGGTGTGTCGTCCTTCCAGTTGCACTTCGCCGACCACGACATCCTCACGCCCGGCGACGCGCCGAACGTGCTGGTGGCGATGAACCCGGCCGCGCTGAAGGCGAACATCGGCGACCTGCCGCGCGGCGCCGAGGTGATCGTCAACACGGACGAGTTCACCAAGCGGGCGATGCAGAAGGTCGGCTACGAGACCTCTCCGCTGGAGGACGGGTCGCTGGACGGCTACCACCTGCACCCCGTGCCGCTGACCACGCTCACGGTCGAGGCGCTCAAGGAGTTCGACCTCAGCCGCAAGGAGGCCGAGCGCAGCAAGAACATGTTCGCGCTGGGCCTGCTGAGCTGGATGTACCACCGGCCCACCGAGGGCACCGAGAAGTTCCTGAAGTCGAAGTTCGCGAAGAAGCCCGACATCGCGGCGGCCAACATCGCCGCGTTCCGGGCGGGCTGGAACTTCGGCGAGACGACGGAGGACTTCGCCGTCTCCTACGAGGTCGCCCCGGCGGCCACGGCGTTCCCGCCGGGTGTGTACCGCAACATCTCCGGCAACCTCGCCCTGTCGTACGGGCTGGTCGCGGCGAGCCGGCAGGCGGATCTGCCGCTGTACCTGGGGTCGTACCCGATCACTCCGGCGTCGGACATCCTGCACGAGCTGAGCAAACACAAGAACTTCGGCGTGCGGACCTTCCAGGCGGAGGACGAGATCGCAGGCATCGGGGCCGCGCTGGGCGCGGCCTTCGGTGGTTCGCTGGCCGTGACCACGACAAGCGGTCCCGGTGTGGCGCTGAAGTCGGAGACGATCGGTCTCGCGGTCTCCCTGGAGCTGCCACTGCTGGTCGTGGACATCCAGCGCGGCGGTCCGTCGACGGGTCTGCCCACCAAGACCGAGCAGGCGGACCTGCTGCAGGCGATGTACGGGCGCAACGGCGAGGCTCCGGTGCCGGTGGTGGCGCCGCGCACCCCGGCGGACTGCTTCGACGCCGCGCTGGAGGCGGCGCGGATCGCGCTGACGTACCGCACGCCGGTGTTCCTGCTGTCCGACGGCTATCTGGCCAACGGCTCCGAGCCCTGGCGGATCCCGGACATCGAGGAGCTGCCCGACCTGCGGGTGCAGTTCGCGCAGGGCCCGAACCACACGCTCGACGACGGCTCCGAGGTGTTCTGGCCGTACAAGCGGGACCCGCAGACCCTGGCCCGCCCGTGGGCGATCCCGGGCACACCGGGCCTGGAGCACCGGATCGGCGGCATCGAGAAGCAGGACGGCACGGGCAACATCTCCTACGACCCGGCCAACCACGACTTCATGGTCCGCACCCGGCAGGCGAAGATCGACGGCATCGACGTCCCGGACGTCGAGGTGGACGATCCCCACGGGGCGAAGACGCTGGTCCTGGGCTGGGGCTCGACGTACGGGCCGATCACGGCGGCGGTACGGCGGCTGCGCAGGGCCGGGGAGTCCGTCGCGCAGGCGCATCTGCGCCATCTCAACCCCTTCCCGCGGAATCTGGGTTCCGTGCTGGAGCGTTACGACAAGGTGGTGATCCCCGAGATGAACCTCGGGCAGCTCGCCACGCTCATCCGGGCGAAGTACCTGGTCGACGCCCACTCGTACACCCAGGTCAACGGCATGCCGTTCAAGGCGGAGCAGCTCGCCGCGGCTCTGAAGGAGGCCATCGATGGCTGAGACGTCCACGACAGGCACCCGCACCGTCGAAGCACTGTCCCTGGTCCCCAAGGCCGAGGGCAGGCAGTCGATGAAGGACTTCAAGTCCGATCAGGAAGTGCGCTGGTGCCCCGGCTGCGGCGACTACGCCATCCTCGCCGCGGTGCAGGGCTTCATGCCCGAGCTGGGGCTGGCGAAGGAGAACATCGTCTTCGTCTCGGGCATCGGCTGCTCCTCCCGCTTCCCGTACTACATGAACACCTACGGGATGCACTCCATCCACGGCCGCGCGCCCGCCATCGCCACGGGCCTGGCCAGCTCCCGCCGCGACCTGTCGGTGTGGGTCGTCACCGGTGACGGCGACGCGCTGTCCATCGGCGGCAACCACCTGATCCACGCGCTGCGCCGCAACGTCAACCTCAAGATCCTGCTGTTCAACAACCGGATCTACGGTCTGACCAAGGGCCAGTACTCGCCGACCTCCGAGGTCGGGAAGATCACGAAGTCGACGCCGATGGGCTCGCTGGACGCGCCGTTCAACCCGGTGTCGCTGGCGATCGGCGCGGAGGCGACCTTCGTGGCGCGGACGGTCGACTCCGACCGCAAGCACCTCACGGAGGTGCTGCGCCAGGCCTCCGCCCACCAGGGCACGGCGCTGATCGAGATCTACCAGAACTGCAACATCTTCAACGACGGCGCCTTCGATGCTCTCAAGGACAAGCAGCAGGCCGAGGAGGCCGTGATCCGGCTGGAGCACGGCAAGCCGATCCGCTTCGGGGCCGACCTGGCCAAGGGTGTCGTGCGGGACCCGCTGACCGGTGATCTGAAGGTGGTCGCGGTGACCCCGGACAACGAGGACCAGGTGCTCGTCCACGACGCGCACTCCCCGTCCCCGACCACGGCGTTCGCGCTGTCCCGCCTCGCCGACCCGGACACCCTGCACCACACCCCGATCGGTGTCCTGCGCTCGGTCGAGCGGCCCGTCTACGACACGCAGATGGCGGACCAGCTCGACACCGCGATCGAGCAGCACGGCAAGGGCGACCTGGACGCGCTGCTGGCGGGCGGCGACACCTGGACGGTCGTGGGCTGACCTGCCGGACACGACACCCCCGAGGCCCGGGACCGCTAGGAAGCGGCCCGGGTCTCGTCGTACGTCTGCCGCGCCTTCTCCACGTCGTCCATGCGGTCGCGCGTCCACTGTGACAGGGCCCGCACCTGCTCGGCGGCCTCGCGGCCCAGGCCGGTGAGGGAGTAGTCGACGCGCGGCGGGATGACGGGCTTGGCGTCGCGGTGGACGAGTCCGTCCCGCTCCAGGGTCTGCAGGGTCTGCGTGAGCATCTTCTCGCTGACGCCCCGCCCGCCGTACGCGCCGATCGCCCGGCGCAGCTCACTGAACCGGTACGGGCGCTCCAGGAGCTCGATCAGGACGAGCACGCCCCAGCGGCTGGTCACGTGCTCCAGGACCAGCCGGTACGGGCACAGGGCTTCGTTCTCACTTACCGCCATGCCAGTACCTTACTTCAAAGTGGGTACTTTCGAACAGTTAGCGCCTGCCCTAGGGTTAGTGCCAACGCACCCCACAAGGAGAGTCCCTCATGAGCATCGTCGTCACCGGAGCCACCGGACACCTCGGCCGTCACGTCGTGGAGCAGCTGCTGGAGAAGGTCCCGGCCGAGCAGATCACCGCGGTCGTGCGCAACGCGGACAAGGCCTCCGACTTCGCCGACCGCGGTGTGAGGATCGCCCTCGCCGACTACAACAGCCCCGCCTCCTTCGACGGCCTCTTCTCCGCCGGCGACAAGGTGCTGCTGGTCTCCGGCAACGAGTTCGACAAGGGCCGTGTGCAGCAGCACAAGGTCGTCATCGACGCGGCCAAGGCCGCCGGTGTCGCCCTGCTCGCCTACACCAGCGCGCCCGGCACCCTGACCGCCGCACTGGCCGACGACCACCGCGGCACCGAGGAGATCCTGCTGGACTCCGGCGTGCCCTACGCGCTGCTGCGCAACGGCTGGTACCACGAGAACTACACCGAGAACCTCGCCCCGGTGCTGGAGCACAACGCGGTCGTCGCCGCGGCCGGCGAGGGCAAGGTCTCCTCCGCCTCCCGCGCCGACTACGCCGCCGCCGCCGTCGCCGTGCTGACCGGTGAGGGGCACGAGAACAAGACGTACGAGCTGGGCGGCGACACCCCCTGGAGCTTCGCCGAGTACGCGGCCGAGCTGAGCCGTCAGACCGGCAAGGACATCTCCTACAACGCCGTCTCCCCCGAAGCCCTCGTCGGCATCCTGACCGGCGCGGGTCTGCCCGAGCCGTTCGCCCGCATCCTGGCCGGTGTGGACGTCTCCATCGAGAAGGGCGAGCTGGTCGTCTCCACCGGCGATCTGTCGCGCCTGACCGGCCGTCCGACCACCCCGTTCTCCGAGGCCATCGCCACGGCGCTCAAGGGCTGAACTCCCCCGGCGGGCCCTTGAGCCGCCCCACCCCCGGATGTCATGACCGTATGCCGATACGGGCATGACATCCGGGGGTACTCGGCGTTACCGTCGTGAACGCGGACGCACGCCAGGCGCGAAGGAGGGGCACGTGACCGGCAAGCCGAGGGGTGAGCGGCACATAGGACTGCTGAACGGCTTCGCGGCGTACGGGATGTGGGGGCTGGTCCCCCTGTTCTGGCCCCTGCTGAAACCGGCCGGCGCGATGGAGATCCTGGCCCACCGGATGGTGTGGTCGCTGGTCTTCGTGGGCGCCGCCCTGCTCGTGCTGCGCCGCTGGGCCTGGGCCGGTGAGCTGCTGCGGCAGCCGCGCAAGCTGGCGCTGATCACGGTCGCCGCGGCGGTCATCACCGTCAACTGGGGCCTGTACATCTGGGCCGTGAACTCCGGGCACGTCGTCGAGGCCTCGCTCGGGTACTTCATCAACCCGCTGGTCACCATCGCGATGGGCGTGCTGCTGCTGAAGGAGCGGCTGCGGCCGGTGCAGTGGGCGGCGGTCGGGACCGGCGGCGTCGCGGTGGTCGTGCTGACCGTCGGCTACGGACAGCCGCCGTGGATCTCGCTCTGCCTGGCGTTCTCCTTCGCCACGTACGGGCTGGTGAAGAAGAAGGTGGGCCTCGGCGGCATCGAGTCGCTGGCCGCCGAGACCGCGATCCAGTTCCTGCCCGCCCTCGGCTTCCTGGTGTGGCTGACCGCGCAGGGCGACTCCACCTTCGCGACCGAGGGCGCGGGGCACGCGGCGCTGCTCGCCTCGGCCGGCATCGTCACCGCGCTCCCCCTGGTCTGCTTCGGCGCCGCCGCCATCCGCGTGCCCCTGTCCACCATCGGCCTGCTGCAGTACCTGACGCCGGTCTTCCAGTTCCTGCTCGGCATCCTCTACTTCCACGAGGAGATGCCGCCGGAGCGCTGGGCCGGATTCGCGCTGGTGTGGCTGGCGTTGACGCTGCTCACCTGGGACGCGTTGCGCACCGCCCGCCGGGCCTCCCGCACGCTCACCAATGAGATCAGCGTGCCCAGCACGACCAGGGCGACCGGCACGGTCAGTGCCGCCCGGAACGCCGAGAGCGTGGCCTCCGGGCCGGACCCGGTGGACGCCAGGCCGTAGACCGCGGTCACCGCCGAGATGCCGATGGCGGAGCCGAACTGCGTCGCCGTGGTCAGCAGCCCGCCGGCCAGGCCCTGCTCCGACTCGGCCACCCCGTCCGTGGCGGCGATCGTCAGCGGCCCGTAGGCCAGCGCGAAGGCGAAGCCCGCGAGGAGCAGCGTCGGGAACATCGCCGCGTACGACCAGTCCATGCCGACCGGCAGGAACAACGCGTACGCGGTCACGGCCAGGACGAACCCGCCGACGATCACCCGGGCGTGGCCCCAGCGGGCGACCAGTCTCGGCGTGAGCGTCGGCGCGAGGACGGCGTCGATGCCCATGACGATCAGGGCCACCGCCGTCTGCAGGGACGACCAGCCGCGCAGTTCCTGCAGGTAGAGCGTGACGACGAACTGGAAGCCGAAGAAGGCGCCGAGGAAGAGCAGCGCGCCCAGGTCGGCGCGCACGACGGGGCCCTGACGCAGCAGACCGAGCCGGACCAGAGGGTCGGGGCAGCGGCGCTCGACGGCGACGAACGCACCGGCCAGCAGGACGGCCGCGAGACCGGAGGCCAGGGTGAGCGGCCAGTGGTGCAGGCCGTGTTCCAGGCGTACGACGGTGTAGGCGGCCAGCAGCATGGCGCCGGCGGCGGTGACCGCCCCGTGGAGGTCGAAGGTGCGCCGGAGCTTCGGCGGGGCGTCCCGCCGGGGGATCACGCGTACGGCGGCGACGAGCAGGGCGGCGGCCAGCAGCACGGGGGCGAAGAACACCCAGCGCCAGCCGATCTCGGTGAGCAGACCGCCGATCACCAGGCCGAGGGAGAAACCGGCCGCGCCCGTCCCGGCGAAGACCAGCAGGGCCTTGTTGCGCTGCGGTCCCTCCTCGTACGACGTGGTGATCAGGGAGAGCGCGGCCGGGGTCATGAAGGCCGCGGCGACGCCCGTGACGAACCGGGCGACGATCAGCATCCAGCCGCCCGTCGCGAAACCGCCCAGCCCCGAGAAGGCGAGGAAGACGGTCAGCCAGAGCAGGAACATCCGCCGTCGTCCGAGCAGGTCGGCGGCCCGCCCGCCCAGCAGGGTGAAGCCGGCGTAGCCGAGCACGTAGCCGCTCATGACCCAGGCCGCGGTGCCGGTGGAAAGGCCCAGATCGGCGCGGACGGCCGGGATGGCCACCGCCATCATCGCGACGTCGATGCCTTCGAGGAAGATCGTTCCGCACAGAACGAGCAGTAGCGCCCAGGCACGGGTGCCCATGAGTCAACACTCCTCCGGTCGGGGACGGTTACGCAAATGAGGGTCGGTTCCCTCTTGTAACCACCGCCCACCCTGCGGCAGCATCGACAGACATGGAAGAAGGCACTTCTAAGTCACCGAGTCACTGCGCGAGCACCGTGGACTACGGCGACGCCGATCCCTTCCAGTGGGACACGCGCGAGGACTGCCAGGTCCGGCAGATCCTCGACCGGATCGCCGACAAGTGGTCGCTGCTGGTCATCGCGCTGCTGGAGAACCGGCGGCTGCGCTTCACGGAGCTGCGCCGGGAGATCGACGGGGTCAGCCAGCGGATGCTGACCGTGACCCTGCGCTCGCTGGAGCGGGACGGCCTGGTGAAACGGACGGTGCACCCGGTGGTGCCGCCGCGCGTCGAGTACGAGCTGACCTCCCTCGGCAGGACGCTGCACGCCACGATCCAGTCCCTGGTGACCTGGACGGAGAAGCACCAGGAGGAGATCGCGGCGGCCCGGACCGCGTACGACTCCCGCGCGGCGGAGGCCGCGGACGCTACGGCTTCGTAGGAGCGTGGCGGGTCCGGTGCACCCGGGCCTTCTCGCGGTTCCCGCAGTGCTCCATCGCGCACCAGCGGCGGCGGCCCGGGCGGGAGGTGTCGACGAAGAGCAGGTAGCAGTTGTGCGCGCCGCACTCCCGGACGCGGTCGGCGTAGGGCCCGGTGAACAGGTCGATCGCGTCGCGGGCGACGGTCGCGAGCAGCCGGCTTCCGGTGGCGCCCGGAGCCCAGGACCGGGTGCCGTCGGGTTCGATGCGGGCGACGAGCGGGGGCGCGGCCGCGGCGGCGTTGACGACGTCCAGGTGTGCGGTCTGCAGCGGGCGGCCGTGAGCGCGGTCGGCTGCGAGCACGAACACGGCGTCGCGCAGGCCACGGGCCCGCTCCAGTTCCTCCGCGGAGACGGTGAGGCCGAGCCCGTCCAGCAGTCGGCTGCGCTCGGCCCAGGTGACCAGGTCGGCTGGTTCGTGCAGCACTTCCCAGCGGGCGAAGGCCCCGGGGCCGCCCGTCGTGGTCAGCTCCAGGCACAGGGTGCCGGGGTCGAAGCGGTAGGGCTTGCCCCTGCCCGAAACCAGCATCAGCCCCGGCGTCCGATCCGGCGTTTCCCCCGCGCGTCCACTCACCTAACCAGTATAAGTGGTTACATGACGCAGACACCCGCACCACCCGCTCCCGTCCACTGGAAACTCGTCATCGACGCCCGCGACCCGCACGCGCAGGCCGACTTCTGGGCCGCCGCCCTGAGGTACGAGGTCGAGGACAACAGCGCCCTGATCGGGAAGCTGCTCGGTTTCGGCGCCCTGCCCGAGGAGGCCACGGTCGAGTTCCACGGCCGCCGCGCCTTCAAGGACCTGGTCGCCGTACGGCACCCCGAGGACCCGTTCGAGGAGGAGAGCGGGACCGGGCTGGGGCGGCGGCTGCTGTTCCAGCGGGTGCCGGAGGCGAAGACGGTCAAGAACCGGCTGCACCTCGATCTGCACCCGGGCGAGGGGCGGCGCGACGAGGAGGTCGCCCGGCTGGAGGGGCTCGGGGCCAGTGCGCTGCGGCGGGTGAAGGAGCAGGGCGGCGAGTGGGTCGTGATGGCGGACCCGGAGGGGAACGAGTTCTGCGTGCAATGACCTGAGCGGCGGAGGCGAGCGCTCCGTAACGCCCTGGCCGGATAAGGACCTTGACGGAGAGTCAGTACCAGCTTCACCATCCAGGCACCCCATTCACTGTGGGCGGCCCGTGGACACCCCGCGGGCCTCCCGACGGAATCCGGAGCCCCCACATGAAGCTCTCCGTTTCCGCGCGCGCCGTCGCCGCGGGCGGCATGGCAACAGCCATGCTCCTGACCGGCGGCGCCGTGGCGGACGCCGCGTCATCCGCTCCCTCCAGATCCGCCGCCGCGCCGGACATTCCCGTGGCGAACGTCAAGACCCACCTGTCCCAGCTGCAGTCCATAGCCACCGCCAACGGCGGCAACCGGGCGCACGGCCGGGCCGGTTACAAGGCCTCGCTCGACTACGTGAAGGCCAAGCTTGACGCGGCCGGATACACCACCACGGTCCAGCAGTTCACCGCCTCCGGCCGCACCGGCTACAACCTGATCGCCGACTGGCCGGGCGGCGACGCGAACCAGGTCGTGATGGCCGGCTCGCACCTCGACAGCGTCTCCTCCGGGGCCGGCATCAACGACAACGGTTCCGGCTCGGCCGCCGTCCTGGAGGCCGCCCTCGCCGTGTCGCGGGCGCAGTACAAGCCCACCAAGCACCTGCGGTTCGCCTGGTGGGGGGCGGAGGAGCTCGGCCTGGTCGGCTCCCGCTACTACGTCAACCGGCTGGCCACGGGCGACCGTTCGAGGATCAGCGCCTATCTGAACTTCGACATGATCGGCTCCCCGAACCCGGGCTACTTCGTGTACGACGACGACCCGGCGATCGAGAAGACCTTCAAGGACTACTTCGGCGGCATCGGCGTCCCGACCGAGATCGAGACCGAGGGCGACGGCCGCTCCGACCACGCGCCGTTCAAGAGCGCGGGTGTGCCGGTGGGCGGCCTGTTCACCGGGGCCAGCCGGACGAAGACGGCGGCGCAGGCGGCCAAGTGGGGCGGTACGGCCGGGCAGTCCTTCGACCGCTGCTACCACTCGTCCTGCGACACCACCGCCAACATCAACGACACCGCCCTGAACCGCAACAGCGACGCCCTCGCGTACGCGGTGTGGGGGCTGTCGCAGTAACCTTCCGGGGCAGCGCGCCCTACTGCCTGCGGGCGCGTTCGGTGAGGCGGCCCATGCGGGCGCGGGCCGACTCCAGCTGCTCGACCTCCTCGGCGGCCGGGCCGTCCTCGGCGGCGAGTTCCGTCCACAGGCCGATCAGGTCACGTCCGAGCTCCAGCCCGAGCGCCGGGTCGCGCACCGCCCGCCAGGCGGTGGCCGCGCTCTCCACGTTGCCGTACGCGGCCTCCGCGTCGCCGGCCCGGCGGTGGGCACCGGCCAGGTCGAGCGACAGACGGAAGGCGCGGAGCGGGTCTCCGGCCAAGTAGGCGATGTAGGCGGTGAGTTCGCTGAGCCGGAGCACCTCGGGGTGCTCCGGCCCAAGCGTCGCGGACGCCTGCACGAGGGTCTGCTCCGCCAGCCCGGACGCCGCTTCGATCCTGCCCTCCTTCACCGCCTCGTTGATCCGCGCGATCGGCTCCGCGAGGAGCGCGGGCGCGGCGGGATCGCCCGGGGCGGTGAGGGGTTCGTCCCCGAGCACGGCCTCCGCTACGGCGTCGAAGCCGCGGGGAGGGGTGGGCTTGGGGTCGGGGTCGGCGGCGATCAGGGCGTGTTCGGGGACCGGTGCGGGTCGCGGCGCCGGCTGGGCTTCGGGGACGGGGAGCGGCCGCGCGTCCATGGGCGGGGGCGGGCCGAACGCGCCGGTGGGCGCAGCGACGGTGCCGGGCGGCATCGCCGTGCCCGGGACCGGGGACGCGTCTTCCGGCGCGGGTTCCGCCGACTCCGGCACGGCCCGCAGCTCGAACGTCGGTACGGGTTCCTCAGCCGGCTGCGGCTGGGGCACGGCCCCCAGCCGGAACGTCGGGGCCGAGCCACGGCCGGAGTCCGGCGCGGGACGCAGAACGTGCGTGGCGCTGTCACCGGGCGGGTGCGGCGGCTCGGACGGCGGGGCCACGGCACCGCTGCTCCGGGCGTGCTGCGGCGATGGCGCGGTCGTCGCGTCGGCGCCTCGGGCGTGCTGCGGCTCAGGCGGGGTGGCGGCTCCGGCACCTCGGGCAGGGCGCGGCTCAGGAGGCGTCGCGGCGCCGGTGTTCCGGGCGAGCTGCGGCCC
>NZ_JBEOXI010000105.1:0-26457 GCF_040296465.1 Streptomyces sp. NPDC002130 | reverse complement strand
GATCATGATGGCGCTGTCCATGGCCGTCATCGCGGCCGTCATCGGCGCAGGCGGTCTCGGTGACCGCGTCTACCAGGCCCTGGCCTCGGTCGACGTCGGTGCCGCGCTCGCCGCCGGCATCCCGATCGTGCTGCTGGCCGTCGTCCTGGACCGCGTCACCGGCGCGGCGGGGGAGAAGCTCGGCGCCGAACCCGAACCCCACAGCGGGCGCGGCTGGCTCTACGCCCTCGCCGGCGTCGTCGTCGTGGCGGTCGCCGGGCGGCTCGCGGGCCGCCTCGACTGGCCCGACGCCTGGGTCGTCGGCATCGCCGAGCCCGTCAACCGCGCCGTCGACTGGATGACCGCGCACCTGTACTCGGGCGTCCCCGTCGTCGGCGGCACCGCCGACTGGGCGGGCCACTTCACCACCTGGGTCCTCGACCCGATGCGCGACGGCCTGCAGGCGCTGCCCTGGTGGGGCGTCCTGCTGATCGTCGCCGCCCTGGCCTGGGTCATCGGCACCTGGCGCACCGCGCTCACGGCCGTTCTCGCCATGGCCGCGATCGGCGTCCTCGGCGTCTGGAAGCCGTCCCTGGACACCCTCTCCCAGGTCCTCGCGGCCGTCGCCGTCACCCTGGTCGTCGGCTTCGCCGTCGGCATCGCGGCGGCCCGCAGCGACCGCCTGGAGCGGGCACTGCGCCCGGTCCTCGACGTGTTCCAGACGATGCCGCAGTTCGTGTACCTGATCCCGGTCGTCGCCCTGTTCGGCGTCGGCCGCGCCCCGGCCGTCGCCGCCGCGATCGTCTACGCGCTGCCGGCCGTCGTCCGCATCACCACCCAGGGCCTGCGCCAGGTCGACCCGGCCGCGCTGGAGTCCTCCAGCTCGCTCGGCGCGACCAGCTGGCAGCAGCTGCGGCAGGTGCAGCTCCCGCTGGCCCGCCCGGCGCTGCTGCTCGCCGTCAACCAGGGCCTCGTGCTGGTCCTCGCCGTCGTCGTCATCGGCGGCCTGGTCGGCGGTGGCGCCCTCGGCTACGACGTCGTCTTCGGCCTCGCCCAGGGCGACCTGGCGACCGGTCTGGTGGCCGGCGCGGCGATCGTCTGCCTCGGCCTGATGCTCGACCGGGTGACCCAGCCCACCGAACGCCGCGCGAAGAAGGGAGCCTGACATGCGGATCCGTACGACCGCCGCGGTCGCCGCGGTGAGCTCCCTGGCGCTGCTCACCGGCTGTGGTGCCGCCGACATGACCAAGCAGGCCTCGCCCTTCGCCAACGCGCAGGGCTCCAAGACCGTGACCCTGTCCGTGCAGTCCTGGGTGGGCGCCCAGTCGAACGTGGCCGTCGCCCAGTACCTCCTGGAGCACGAGCTGGGCTACCGCGTCGACACCGTCCAGGTCGACGAGGTGCCCGCCTGGGACGCCCTCAGCCAGGGCCGCGTCGACGCGCTCCTGGAGGACTGGGGCCACCCCGAGCAGGAGCAGCGCTACGTCAAGGACAAGAAGACGATCGCGCCCGGCGGCGAACTCGGCGTCACCGGCCACATCGGCTGGTTCGTCCCGACGTACTTCGCCAAGAAGCACCCGGACATCACGAACTGGAAGAACCTCAACAAGTACGCCGACCAGTTCCGCACGCCGGAGAGCGGCAGCAAGGGCCAGCTGATGGACGGTTCGCCGTCCTACGTCACCAACGACAAGGCGCTGGTGAAGAACCTGAAGCTGGACTACCAGGTGGTGTTCGCCGGGTCCGAGGCGGCGCAGATCACGCAGATGAAGCAGTTCGCCAAGGAGAAGAAGCCCTTCCTCACCTACTGGTACTCCCCGCAGTGGCTCTTCAAGAAGGTCCCGATGACCGAGGTGAAGCTGCCGGCGTACAAGGAGGGCTGCGACGCCGACCCGGAGAAGGTCGCCTGCGCCTACCCGCACACGCCGCTGCAGAAGTACCTCAACGCGGACTTCGCGAAGAGCGGCGGCAAGGCGGCGGCCTTCCTGAAGAAGTTCAAGTGGACGACCGAGGACCAGAACGAGGTCTCCCTGATGATCGCCGACCAGAAGATGACGCCGGAGGACGCGGCGAAGAAGTGGGTGGACAGCCACAAGTCCACGTGGAAGAAGTGGCTGTCCTGACGTCCGCTAGGTCAACTGAGCGGCGATCTCCCGCAGTGCGCGGGCGGCCCGCCGCTGGAGCCCCGGCCCGAAGGTGATCCGGGTGGCCCCTCGCGCGCCGAGTTCGGCGGGTGAGGGGCCACCGTCGACCGGGGCCCCCACGTTGACCGGCCCCTGGATGCCGGCCCGCAGCAGCGGCAGGATCTCCGGCGGGGCCCCGATCGGGTACACGCAGTCGGCTCCGGCGGCGACGTACAGCGCGGCCCGCTCGATGGCCGGGCCGGGATCGTCCACTCCGCGGGAGAAGGTGTCGATGCGGGCGTTGACGAACAGCCGGTCACCGGCCGCCTCCCGCACCTCGGCCAGCCAGTCGGCGTGCGCCCGCGGGTCCTTGAGCACCCCGTCCGCGGAGTCCTCCAGGTTGCAGCCGACCGCCCCCGCCTCCAGCAGCCGCTCCACGAGGTCCTTCGGGGCGAGCCCGTACCCGCCCTCCACGTCCGCCGACACCGGCACATCGACGGCCCGGGCGATCCGGGCGACCGCCGCGAACATCTCGTCGGCCGGGACCTGACCGTCCTCGTACCCGAGGGAGGCGGCGACCCCCGCACTGGGCGTGGCGAGCGCGGGGAACCCGGCCTCGGCGAACACCCGCGCGCTGGCCGCGTCCCAGGGCCCGGGCAGCACGAGCGGGTCGCCGGGCGCCCGGTGGTGGTGCAGGGCGCGGAACACGCCGGCCTTGCCCGTCGTACGTGCCCTCCCGGCCGTCACTTGTGCTGCCCCGGCTCGTAGTGCCCCGGCACCATACGGCAGGTCACCCCGAACCGGTTCCAGGCGTTGATCACCGTGATCGCGGCGATGACCTGCGCCAGCTCGGCCTCCTCGAAGTGCTTCGCGGCGTTGTCGTAGACCTCGTCCGGTACGAAACCGTGCGTCAGTACCGTCACCGCCTCCGTCAGCTCCAGCGCCGCGAGCTCCTTCGCGGAGTAGAAGTGCCGCGACTCCTCCCACGCCCCGAGCTGGATGATCCGCTCGACGCTCTCCCCGGCGGCG
Source organism: Streptomyces sp. NPDC002130 (assembly GCF_040296465.1). Classification (NCBI taxonomy): domain Bacteria; kingdom Bacillati; phylum Actinomycetota; class Actinomycetes; order Kitasatosporales; family Streptomycetaceae; genus Streptomyces; species Streptomyces sp. NPDC002130. Next base: position 23,326 of record NZ_JBEOXI010000105.1, on the reverse strand, counting down.
AGGGCGTCCTTGCTGTGCATGTCGAGGCAGAACGCGCAGCCGTTGATCTGCGAGGCGCGGATCTTCACCAGCTCCAGCAGCTTGGGGTCCAGGCCCCGCCGGGCCGCCACGTCGAGCCGGACCATCGCCTTGTAGACCTCGGGCACGTGCTTGGCCCACTCCAGGCGGGCGGGCTGTTCGGGGGCGTACTCCACGCTTTCCGGGGCCGTCGTTTCGTCGGTGTGCGTCGTCATGCCCTCGACCCTAGGAACAAAGCAGCCCAGGAGTATGGTCCATTTCCATGGCGGAATCATGGGCCACTCTGGGGCTCGACCTTCATGTGGAGCCGACCGGGCCGGGCCTGCGCCGGGGGCTGACCGACGCCCTGCGCGAGGCCGTGCGCTCCGGGCGGCTGGCACCCGGGACCCGGCTGCCGTCCTCCCGCGCACTCGCGGCCGACCTGGGGATCGCCCGCAACACCGTCGCCGACGCCTACGCCGACCTGGTCGCCGAGGGCTGGCTCACCGCCCGGCAGGGCTCGGGCACCCGGGTCGCCGAGCGGACGGTCGTGCCGCCCACCGGCACCGCACCCCACCCGCGCACTCCGGCCCGCCCGGCCTACGATCTGCGCCCCGGCAGTCCGGATCTCACGTCCTTCCCGCGCGCGGAGTGGATCAAGGCGGCCCGCCGCGCCCTGACCGCCGCCCCTCACCACGCCCTCGACTACGGCGACCCGCGGGGCCGCCCCGAGCTGCGGGCCGCGCTCGCCGGGTACCTCTCCCGGGCCCGGGGGGTGCGCGCCGACCCCGAAAGGATCGTGGTGTGCGCCGGGTTCGCGCACGGTCTGAAGCTGCTCGGCACGGTCCTGCGGGCGCGCGGGGCGCGGACCGTCGCGGTCGAGTCGTACGGCCTCGACGCGCACGCCAGGATCTTGACCGGCTCCGGCCTGGACACCGCCGCGCTGCCGTTCGACCGGCTCGGCACGGACCCGGCCGGGCTGCCCGGAGCCGACGCGGTCCTCCTCACCCCCGCCCACCAGTTCCCCATGGGCGTACCCCTGCACCGCGACCGCCGTACGGCCGTCGTGGACTGGGCGCGGCGCACCGGCGGGCTGGTGCTGGAGGACGACTACGACGGCGAGTTCCGCTACGACCGGCAGCCCGTCGGCGCGCTGCAGGGCCTGGACCCCGACCGGGTGGTCCACCTGGGCACGGCGAGCAAGTCCCTCGCGCCCGGGCTGCGGCTGGCCTGGATGGTGCTGCCGCCGGGCCTCGCGGAGGAGGTCGCGGCGGCCAAGGGCGGCGTCGACACGTGCGGGGTGCTGGACCAGCTGACCTTGGCCGAGTTCCTCACGTCCGGTGCCTACGACCGGCACGTCCGCGCGGCCCGACTGCGCTACCGGCGGCGCCGCGACGCCGTGGTCGCCGCCGTCACGGCCCGGGCCCCACAGGCCCGCGTCAGCGGCATCGCGGCCGGTCTGCACGTCCTGCTGCGGCTGCCGCCGGGCACCGAGCAGTCGGTGGTCCAGGCGGCGCACTGGCGGGGTCTCGCGCTCCACGGACTCGCCCGCTACACCCACCCCGCAGCGCGGGCCGAGCCCGTCGACGCCCTGGTCGTCGGATACGGCACTCCGCCGGACCACGCCTGGTCGGGGGCGCTGGACGCACTGTGTGCGGTACTGCCCGGATAATCACGCGAATTACCCTCCGGAATGCCGGTAGAAGGATATGGTCACCCCATGAGTGAACGTTCTCCGATATCCCGCGTCGCCCTGAAGGAAATCACCCCCGACGTCTCCGCGGCAATGGGCTCCCTGCATGCCGCCGCCGTTTCCGCGGCCCAGGACGCCAAGCTCGAACCTGAACTGCTGGAACTGGTCAGGATCCGGGCCTCCCAGATCAACGGCTGTGCGTTCTGCCTCGACCTGCACACCAGGGACGCCCGCGAACAGGGCGAGACCGAGCGGCGCCTGCACACCCTGAACGCCTGGCGGGAGACGCCCTTCTTCACCGAACGCGAGCGGGCCGCCCTGGCGTTGACCGAGGCCGTGACGCTGGTCCACGACGGTCGCGTCCCGGACGCGGTCTACGCCGAGGCGGCCGCGGTGTTCGACGAGAACCAGATCGCGGCCCTCATCTGGACGGCGACCGTCATCAACGCCTACAACCGGATCGCGATAGCGACGCGCATGGTCCCGAAGAACTGAAAAGGGCAGCGGAAAGGGCGCCGGATCGAATTCGATCCGGCGTCGTTCCTTTCCTCCGGTTCAATCGGCCGGAAGCGGCTCCATAAGGCTCTCCAGCCATTCCCGCCATTCCCCGGCCCGTTCCGCCGGAGGGACCCGCATCGGCCGTCCGATCCAGCCCGTCACCGGCCGGATGCCGTGCAAAGCGTTCACCAGCCAGACCTCACAGCCGTCCAGTTCGGCCACGGTCCGCTCCCGGTGCGCGATCCGGAACCCGGAGCGCAGCGCCCGCTCCTGGACCAGCCCGGCCGTCACACTCGGCAGGACGGGCAGCCGCGGCGGGGGCAGGCACAGGGTGTCGTCCTCCCACCACAGGACACCCGCGGTGGCCGACTCCAGGACCGTGCCCGAGGGGGCGATCAGCACCGCCTCCTGGGCGCCCTCACCCCTGGCCCGGCGGCGTACCCGGGCCAGGGCGTCCAGGTCCGGGCCCTTGCGGCGGGGCACGGTCCGCGGATCGGACTGGCCCGCCGCCCAGAGGCGCACCCCGGTGCCGAGCGGCGGGGCGGGCCGCAGCCGCAGCCGCAACTCCAGGGAACCCGCCGCCAGTTCCACCCGGGGGAACCACACCCCGGTCCGCGGCAGGACGGCGGTCACGTCCTGCCAGAACTCCGCAAGCCGGCGCGGCTCGGGCCCGCCGCAGTCACCGCAGGACCGCGAGAACCTCTCCCGATGCCGGGCGTAGGCCCGCACCCGGCCCTCGCGCAGCAGCCAGGAGTCCGCCACGAGCAGCCGTCCCCCGTCCGTCCGCTCCGGGGCCGGGGTCGGCCCCCCACCGGGCGTCCACGCCCACAGGCCCTCCGCCACCGCCGGTCCCGTCACCACGAGGTCCTCCTCAGTACGTGCGGACGTGCGGCCCGCGCCACCGCCGGTCCCGTCACCACGAGGGCCGGCCTCGGTACGTGCGGCCCGCGCCACCGCCGGTCCCGTCACCACGAGGGTCCTCCTCAGTACGTGCGGCCCGCGACCGCGGGCGCCCCGTGCCGGGGCCCGTACGGCGCGTGCTCCAGCCAGGATCCACACCAGGGCAGCACCGGCGCCAGGGCCGCCGCGGCCCGCTGTCTGACCCGGACGGCCCGGCGGCGCGGCCGCAGATGGTCCAGGGCCGTACCGGCCGCGGCGCTGTTGAACAGGCCCGCCGCGCGCCGCACCTCCGCATAGCGCGTGACCGCCTCGCCGGTCCCGGCGGCGATCGCCTCGGCGGCGGCCGCCGCGTCCGCGATCCCGCTGTTCATCCCGCGCGCCCCGAACGGCGGGAAGAGATGCGCCGCCTCACCGGCCAGCAGCACCCGCCGGTGCGGATCGGTGAACGAGGCCGCCACCTTGCGCACGAAGCGGTACGTCGACACCCACAGGATCCGCTCGCCGTAGCCGTCCCCGACGATCGCGGGCAGCCAGCGCCGTACGGCCTCCTCGGGGCCGAACTCCTCCGGCCGGTCCTCGTCGCGGCACTGCAGGTCGACCTGGAAGCCCCCGGTGAACGGCACCCGCATCACGCTGCGCCCGCCGGTCCCGGGATGCTCGTAGTGGAAGACCCGCTCCCACGGCAGCTCGGCGCCCGGCACATCGGCGACGTCCGCGACGACGTGGAAGCCCTCGCCGCGGGTGCCCTCCAGCTCGATGCCCAGCGCGCGCCGGACCGCGGAGCGGGCCCCGTCCGCGGCGACGACACGGGAAGCGCTCCACTCCCGCCCGTCCGCACCCGTCAGCAGTACGTCGCTGTCCGTGCTGTGCACGCCCGTCACGCGGGCGTCCCACACGAAGTCGACCCGGGCCCGCTCACAGGCCGCGCGCAGGAACCGCTCGGTGTCGGTCTGGCGCAGGCTGGTGAAGGGCGGCGGTCCGGACGGGGGAGGGAAGGTCCGGGCGTAGACCTCACGGCCCCGGTAGAGGGTGCGCCTGGTGTGCCAGGTCCGCCCGTACGAGGTGATCTCGGCGGCGAGGCCGGGCAGCATCGCGTCCAGCAGGGCGAGGGTCTCCCGGTGCACGAACAGGGCCCGGCTGCCCGGCCGTTCACGGCCTTGCGGATCGGCCTCCAGCAGCGTGACCGGCAGGCCGTGCGCCCGCAGCGCGAGGGCCGCCGACAGGCCCACCGGTCCGGCCCCCACGACCACGACCGGGGTCATGCCCGCACACCCTCGGCGAGCATCCGGGCGATCTCCACCCGCTTCACCTTCCAGGTCGCCGTCATCGGCAGCTCCTCGAACCGCCACTGCCGGGGCTCGGCCATCGCCGGCAGCCCGGCCGTGGCCCGCCGCCAGCGCTCCGGGTCCAGGGGCCGCTCGCCGCGCACGCACACCACCGGCACCGGCTCGCGGTCCGCCCCCGGCACGATCACGACCTCGCGCAACTCCTCCAGCCGCGACATCAGGGCGTCCTCCACCTCCAGGTTGCTGTGCACCGCGTCGATCCGGTCGACCTCACGGTCGATCAGGTACAGCGCGCCCAGCCGGTCCCGGTAGCCCAGATCACCCATCTCCCACCAGCCGTCGGTGAGCTGACGGTCGTAACGGTCCGGCATGCCGAGGTAGGTGAGGATCCGGCCCCGCGTGCGCGCCTCGATGCGGCCCGGGGTACCGGGCGGGACCCGCGCGCCCTCGGCGTCGGTGACCCGGACCCGGGTGAAGCCGGGTATCCCGAACCCGACCCGGCGCCCGTCCGCCCGGGCCGCACTGCGCCGGGTCACCACCTGGAACGCCACCGGGCCCGTCTCGCTCTGCCCGTACAGCTGGATCAGCCAGGGCGTACGGCGCCGCGAGGCGTCCAGCAGCCGCCGCACGGTGCGCGGATGGATCGCGTCGAACGTCGAGCCGTACGACCTGACCCGGGACAGCGGCGCCCCGGGCGCGCCGGCCAGTTCCTCCCACAGCACGAACGTGTTGGGGTGCGTCTCCACGATGCCGGGCCGGTGCCGGACCAGCAGCGGGCCGACCGCGGCCGGGTCCGGGTCGGTGATCAGCACGAGCGGGCTGCCGAAGTGCAGCAGCACGCCGAGCAGGTGGTAGAAGCGCGAGTGCACGAACGACATGTGCAGCGCGGCCGTCTCGCCCCGGGTGGGCCAGCCCATGGCCTGCTGCGGCACGAGCCGGTTCCACATGGTCCGCGCGCAGTGCACGGCGAGTTTGGGGACGCCGGTGGTGCCCGAGCTGTGGGTGATCAGGGCGGGGTCGCCAGGGTGGAGCCGGACGGGCGGGGGCGTTTCGGCGCCGGTGTATTTGGCCAGGGGCTCGGCACGGGGCGCGTCGTCCACGGACAGCGTCCGCCGCACGAGCCCGGACAGGGCGATGTCCTTCAGGCCGTCCAGCGTCGCGGCGTCGGTGATCAGCCAGGGCTGCCGCAGCCGCGCGAGGAGCTGCCCGGCCACCTCCGGGGCCAGCGCGGGCGACAGCAGCACGGGCACGGCCCCGATACGGGAGACGGCACAGGTCAGCAGCATGATGTCGACGTTGTCCGCCTTGTGCACGACGACCTGCTCCGAGGGCCGTACCCCGGCCTCCCACAACCGGCCCGACATCTCCTCGACCACCTCGGCCAGCACGGTGTAACTCAGGTCGGCCCCGAGGGACGGAGCGACGTCCAGCGGCCGGTCGAGGGTGACGAAGACCGCCCCGTGCCGGTCGGCCGCACGCCGGAAGACCGGTCCCAGATAGAACCCTCGGTCGGCGAGCAGGTGCTGTCTCATGGGGTCGTTCCTCTCCGTGGTGTTCACCAGGCGCCCTTGCGGACCAGATGACGGCGGAGCTTCCCGGTCGGAGTGCGGGGCAGCGACGGGACGAAGCTGACGCTGCGGGGGACCTTGAACGCGGCGAGGCTCTCGCGTGCCAGGCCGGTCAACTCGTCCGCCAGACCGTCCTGTAAGGGTGCCGCGGGGACCACGAAGGCCCGCAGCCGGCTCGCGCCGCGCCCGTCGGGAACCGCCGCGACCGCAACCTCCCGCACCGCCGGATGACCGCGCAGCACGGCCTCCACCTCCAGCGGGGAGACGGTGATGCCGCCGACCATCTCCATGTCGTCGACGCGCCCCAGATGCCGGTACGTGCCGTCCGGTTCGCGGCGGGCCCGGTCGCGCGTGGCCAGCCAGCCGCCCACGAGGGTCCGGGCGGTCTCCTCGGGCCGGTCGAGATAGCCGGGTGTCACCGTCGGCCCGCGCACCCACATCTCGCCCTCGTCGCCGTCCGGCACCGGATGCCCGTCGCGGTCGCGCAGCTCCACCTCGAAGCCGGGGACGGGAAGCCCCACGGTGCCCGGGTGGTTGTGGGCGAACCCGTTGGCGCAGAACGCGTGACCGGCCTCGGTGGAGCCGATCTGCTCCAGCACCGGAGCGCCCAGCAGCGCGGTCACCTGCCGGGCCAGCCCTTCCGGCAGCCCCTCACCGGCCGACACCGCCGCCCGCACCGAGGCGAAGCAGCCCTCGTGCCCGTGGCCCCGCTCGGCGACCAGCGCGGCGTACGCGGACGGCACGGAGTACAGCAGCGTCACCCGGTGCCGGGCCACGAGCTCGTCGACGGCCGCCGGAGAGGGCCGCCGGTCGACCAGGACGGCGGACGAGCCGGAGAACAGCGGGAAGACGAACGCGTTGCCGAAGCCGTAGGCGAAGAACAGCTTCGACACCGACAGGGTGACGTCCTCCGCCGTGATCCGCAGCACCCGCCGCCCGACCAGGTCGTGGTACGTGCGGGGATCGCCGTGCGTGTGCACGACGCCCTTGGGGCGGCCCGTGGTGCCGGAGGTGTACTGCACGTAGAGCGGGCTGTGCGCGTCGACCTGGTGCGCAGGGGCCGGCTCGGCGGCGGGGGCCAGGGCCATCAGCTGGTCGGCACCGAGCCCCGCCCGGCCGTCGAACCGTCCCTCCAGGCCCGGCCCCGTCACACACAGCACGGCGTCGGTGTCCTCGGCCAGGAACGCGTGGTCGGCGGCCGGGAGTTCGGGGTTGACCAGGACCGCGACGGCCCCGAGCCGGGCGGTGGCGAGGAAGGCCGTCACCCAGGCGAGGGAGTCCGGCAGTGCGAGCAGCACACGGTCGCCGGGGCGCACCCCGTGGGCGGCCAGCACCGTGGCCGCGCGGGCGGCGAGGCCGTGCACCTCACCGTGGGTCCAGGCGCGGTGCCCCTGGTGGAAGGCGGTCCGCCCGGTCCATCCACGCCGCTCGGCGAGTTCCGCCAGGTGGGCCGCGAGATTCCCGGGCACCCCGGTCCCGGCCGGGCTCAACGTGGCTTGCGGACTGGTCATCGCCGGGCCTCCCCGGCCGCACCGGCCTTCTGCCCCGGCGGCTGCCGGCGCATCCGGCCGGCGGTGTGCTGATGGAGGGCCCGCATCGGGGCCGCCGTCTTCAGCAGCATCTCCTCGTACTCGGCCTCCGGATCGGAGCCGAGCACGATCGCGCCGCCCGCCCCCAGATGCACCTGGCCCGCGGCGAGGACGGCGGTCCGGATCACGATGCTGAGGTCCGCTCCGCCGCCGCACCCGAAGTAGCCCAGGGCTCCGGAGTAGACGCCGCGGGCCTCGGTCTCCAGCGAGTCGATGATCTCCAGCGTGCGCAGTTTCGGCGCGCCGGTCATCGACCCGCCCGGGAAGCAGGCCCGCACGCAGTCCACCGCGTCCGTACCGGCCCGCAGCCTGCCCTCAACGGTCGACACCAGCTGGTGCACGGTGGCGTACGTCTCCGTGGCCATCAGCTGCGAGACCCTTACGGTCCCGGTCCGGCAGACCTGCCCCAGATCGTTGCGCAGCAGGTCCACGATCATCAGGTTCTCGGCCCGGGTCTTGGCGTCCGCCGCGAGCGCGTCGCGCAGCCGGGCGTCCTCCTCCGGCCCGTCGCCCCGGGGCGCGGTGCCCTTGATGGGCCGGGCCTCGGCGGTGCCGTCCCGGCCGATCCGCAGGAACCGCTCGGGCGAGGAACCGGCCACCTCCACTTCCCCGAACCTCAGGAACGCCGCGTACGGGGCCGGGTTGTCGCGGCGCAGCGTCCGGTAGAACTCCAGCGCGTCGGGCGGCGCGGGCAGCCGGGCGGCGTTCGTCAGGCAGACCTCGTAGCTGGTGCCCGCCCGCAACGCCTGTCGGCAGGCTTCGATGTCCGCGAGGTACGTCGCCCGGTCGCGCACCAGCCACGGTTCGGCGGCGCCGGGGTCGGCCGGGGCCGGCGGCGCGGGCAGCGGGGACCGCTCCGTCGCCACGCAGGAGAGGACGGCCAGCACCCCGTCCAGCCAGTCGGCGGCCTCCCGCCCGGCCTGCGGGGTGTCCTCCGCCAGGCACACGACGTAGGTGAAGCCCTCCTCGTGGTCCACCGCGATCACCCGGTCGGCGAACAGCCAGGCGGCGTCCGGGACGGAGGAGCGGTGCCGGTTGGCCGAGCCGCAGTCGGCCTTCACCTCGTAGCCGAAGTAGCCGACGTAGCCGCCGGTGAAGTCGAACGGCAGCCCGGTCGCGTCCACCCGGCGGGTCGTCAACTGCCGTTTGAGGTAGTCGAAGACACTCGCCCTGACCCGCCGCACCGGCCGGCCCGCCCGCTCGATCTCACACTGCCCGGCGGCGACGTCGTACCGCACGAACTCGGCGAGCGGCCCTTGGTCGTCCCCGAGGAACGAGAACCGCGACCGCCCCGGCTCGACCAGCGAACTGTCCAGCCAGAAGGCCCGCGGCGACCCCGCGAACATCCGCCCGAAGACCGCCTCGGCATCGACGGCACCGCTGATCCGCCGGGTGTGCAGCCGATACCCGACCCGCCCGGGACGACGGGGCCGGGGGAAACCGACGGAGGGCGCATGCGCGGCGGCGGACGCACCGACCCCGACGGGCCTGCCCTGCCCTGCGGCCGGGACGCCCCCGTGCGCCGAACCGGCCCCGTCCTGCCCTGCGGCCGGGACACTCCTGTGCGCCGAGGCGGTCCCGTCCTGCGCTGCGGCCGGGAAGCCTCTGTGCGCCGAGGCGGTCCCGTCCTGCCCTGCGGCCGGGAAGCCTCTGTGCGCCGAGGCGGTCCCGTCCTGCCCTGCGGCCGGGAAGCCTCTGTGCGCCGAGGCGGTCCCGTCCTGCCCTGCGGCCGGGAAGCCTCTGTGCGCCGAGGCGGTCCCGTCCTGCCCTTCGGCCGGGACACTCCTGTGCGCCGAGGCGGTCCCGTCCTGCCCTGCGGCCGGGAAGCCTCTGTGCGCCGAGGCCATCCCGTCCTGCCCTGCGGCCGGGACGCCCCTGTGCGCCGAGGCCATCCCGTCCTGCCCCGCGGCCGGGGCACCCCTGTGCGCCGAGGCGGTCCCGTTGTGTTCCCCGGCCGGGACGACGCCGTGCGCCGGACCGGCCCCGCCCGAAGCCTTCGCCGCGCCGAGGGGGACGACAGCCGCCCGGGAGACCGCGGCGACCTGGAAGACCGCCGCTGTCGCGGGCTTGCGCGGGCGCCCGGTGTCCGAGGGGACCGTCCCCGCCCGCCACACCCCCGTGTCGCACTCGGGGACGCCCGGACGCCGCCGGATCCCCTCGTGCGACGGCACGGCCGTGTTCTTCGTGCGCAGCTTGCCGGCCCGCTGGGCGGTGAGGTTCCGGAAGTTCACGAGCATGCGGTGCCCGTACTCCGTGAGGACCGACTCGGGATGGAACTGCACCCCCCACAGCGGCCGGCTGCGGTGCCGGAGCCCCATCAGGACGCCGTCCTCCGCCCAGGCGGTGGCCTCCAGCGTCTCCGGCAGCGGCTCGCGCACGGCCAGGGAGTGGTAGCGGACGGCGGTGAAGTGCTGCGGCAGCCCGTGGAACAGGTCCCGTCCGTCGTGCCGGACCGTGGACAGATGCCCGTGCCGCGGCTCCGGAGCGGGCGTCACCAGACCGGCCTCCCCGAGCGCGATGCCCTGATGCCCCAGACACACCCCGAGCACCGGAACCGGGGAGGTCGCGAGCAGCCTGCCCCCGATGCCGAAGTCACGCGCCTCGCCCGGGTGACCGGGGCCGGGGGAGACCACGAGGTTGTCGAACGCCCGGAGGTCGGGGAGACCCTCGACGGGCGCGTCGTTCCGGACCACCACCGGCTCCTCGCCATTGACCTCGGCGATCAGCTGGAACAGGTTGTACGTGTACGAGTCGTAATTGTCGATGAGCAGGGTCTTCACCCGCCCACCTCCCTCTGTTCGTTCGCGGGCCTATGTGGCCCGGCGTTTGTGCCGGCCGCGCAGTGCCTGGAGCGACGGGTACAGCCATTTCCTGAAGAAACGCTGCAGCCGAGGCATGAGAATCCACGTGACGAGGGCCGTCACACACAGACACAGCAACAGCGTGCGAAACAGTGCATTGAGGTCACCGAGATAGGGAAGAACCGTCAGATTGAACAGGAGTACCGGCGGGAAAACCGCGCTCATATTCACGAACCACAGTTTCCATTTCGACGGCGGCGCCGGTGGCGCGGGTGTCAGCGTCTGCGCGTCGAACCAGGCCCGGGCGCCCGGCACCCTCCGGCGCTCCGCCTCCCGGGCGACCCCCTCCAGCCGGGCGTCCCACCGCTCCCGAGAGTCTGATTTCTCCCAGGCCAGGGCCGAACCCTCGCTGGCGAAGCGATAGACGACATGCCATTCCGCCCCTCCGTCGACAAGTACCCCACCCCCCAGAAATCCCGGCTGCCGCGCGGTCGCGCCCAGCATGGCCCACCCCCAGGAGTGGAAGTCGGCCGCACGGCCCGGCGACACGCGATAGGCCACGGTGACCGTGACGGGATTACTGGTCACGCCGTCCCTTACGGAAAGCGCTCACCCCGCGTTCAAGATTCAACAAACAATTTTCCGGCTGTTCGCAAGATCGCCCCCGATGGTGCGCACTTCCGACAGCCGGAAAGCGCCGTCCCTCACCGCGGTACGACGGCGTGCTCCTCCGCCTCCACCGGCGCCTCCCCGAACCGCGACAACGCCAGCGCCCCCGCCACCGCCACCGCGAAACCGAGGATCGCCGGCCACCCCAGCCCCGGCCGCGTACGGTCCCCGAGCCACACCACACCGATCAGCGCGGGCGCGACGGTCTCCCCGAGCACCAGCCCGGCCGTCGCCGTGGTCACCGACCCGCGCTGCAGGGCCGTGGTGAGCAACAGGAAGGCCGCCCCGCCGCCGAACAGCAGCGCGTACGTCGCCGGATCGGGAAACAGCTCACCGGCCGAGAACCCGTCGATCAGCCGTACCGACACCTCCACCACCCCGAACCCCAGCCCCGCCCCCAGCCCGAGCGTCAGCGCCCGCCCCCGCTCCGGCAGCCGCCCGGCCGCAGCCCCGAGCAGCAGCACCCCGGCCGCCGCCCCGAGCATCGCCCACTTCAGCCAGCCCGGCCCCGGCTCGTCGCCCTCGGCCCCCGAAGCCGGCCCCAGCAGCGCGAGCCCGCCGCACACCACCGCCACCGCCGCCCACTCGACGCGGCTCAGCCGCACCCTGATCAGCCGCGCCGCGACCACGGCCGTCACCGCGAGGCTCGCGGCCAGCGCCGCCCCCACGGCGTAGATCGGCACCGACCGCAGCGCCAGAACCTGCAGCACGAAGCCGAGCCCGTCCAGCGCGAGGCCGGCCAGATACCGCCACTGCCGCAGCGCCCGCCACAGCAGCGCCACCTCCCCGCCCGGCCCGGTCGCCGCCGCCGACCGCGCGGCGATCGCCTGCAACACCGTCGCCGTACCGAAGCAGACCGCCGCACCAAGGGCGCACACCATTCCAAAGAGCACAAACGGACAGTAGGGGAGCGGTCGCGCACGGGGGGCCATGCGGGCCGGCTCTCACCGATCTCTAGGCTGACCGTCTGTCAGTGCACGACGGGGAGACACGGGGAGACACGCACATGGCTGAAACACGGCGACGGCTGCGCTCGAGCACGGTGGTGCTGGGCGGCATGGGCGTCCTCGCGGCGGCCCTGTCCGCCTGCGGCTCCGACCCGGACCGCCGCTGCGTGGACCGGGACAGCTACGACTACATCAACGGCTACAAGATCGTCGCCGACAAGAACTGCTCGTCCGGCACCTCCTCCTCGGGCAAGGGCCGCAAGAAGTCCGGCAAGACCAGGAGCTCCGACGCCGACTGGTACTACGACGCCGACGTCAGCGGCGGCTACGCCGACCACGGCACCTTCAGCCGCAGCGAGGCCGTCGACCGGGGCGGCTTCGGCTGCTCCGGCTCCGGCAGCGGCGGCGGCTGACGGGCGGACACGGCCGATGGAACGCAGAACCGTCGAACCCCGCCCCGGCTGGCAGCAGACCGTCGAGGAACAGGGCCTGATCTACCCCCTGACCCGCTACCCCGACGACTCCCTGCGCCCCTACTGGGACGAGAGCGCGTACTACGTCTTCTCGCTGGAGGAGATCGAGGCCCTCGAAGAGGTCGTCGAGGACCTCCACCGCATGTGCCTGGCGGCGGCCGGCCACATCGTCGCCGAGGACCGCTTCGCCGACCTCGGCATCACCGACCCCCGGGTCGCCCGCAGGGTCGCAGAGGCCTGGCAGCGCCGAGCCGAACTCCCCTCGGTCTACGGCCGCTTCGACCTCCGCTACGACGGCACCGGCCCGGCCAAGCTCCTGGAGTACAACGCCGACACCCCCACCTCCCTGGTCGAGGCCGCGTCCCCCCAGTGGTTCTGGATGGAGGACCGCTTCCCCGGCGCCGACCAGTGGAACTCCCTGCACGAACGCCTCATCGACGCGTGGAAGAAGCAGGCCGCCCTCCTCCCGCCCGGCAGCCCCCTGTACTTCGCGTACTCCTCCGCCGACGAACTCGGCGAGGACATGATGACGGTCGCCTACCTCAAGGAGACGGCCGAGCAGGCGGGCATGGCCACCGACTGGATCGCCATGGAGGAGATCGGCTGGGACCGCCTCTCCGGCCGCTTCGTCGACAACCGCCTCCGCTTCATCCGCAGCATCTTCAAGCTCTACCCCTGGGAATGGCTCACCACCGACCGCTTCGCGGACCACGTCCTGGACACCCTCGACAACGGCGGCGGCACGGGCTCCACCCTGTGGATAGAACCGGCCTGGAAGATGCTCCTCAGCAACAAGGCGCTCCTGGCGATCCTCTGGGAGCTGTATCCGGACCACCCGAACCTCCTCCCGGCCTACCTGGACGGCCCTCGCGACCTGTCCACGAAGGGCTGGGTCGCCAAGCCCCTCCTCGGTCGCGAGGGCGCGGGCGTCACGATCCACGACCCCGGATCCACCCCCACCGTCCGCGACGAGCCCTGCTGCTACCAGCAGCTGGCCCCCCTGCCCGACTTCGACGGCAACCGGGTGGTCCTGGGCGCGTGGGTGGTGGAGAACGAGTCGGCGGGCCTGGGCATCCGGGAATCGTCGGGCCTGATAACGGACGAGTACGCGAGATTCCTGCCCCACGTGATCCTTTAGACGGGGCCGGGAGGGACACGCCCCTGAAAGGGGCGCGGGGAACTGCGCGACAAGCCCCCACGCACCCGCACTCGGCACCGAAGAGCAACCCGCCAGACACTCCCCGCCCACCCCACCCGGTAGGCTGACCGAGGGCCGTGACTGGCGCGCTGGGATGGGACCAACCATCGGGGAGCGGCCCGAGCAGAGAGAGCCGTGCGCCTGGGCCGTACCGTGAACGCTGAACGCAACGTCCGGAGGTCCACACATGTCAGCCGAGCCCCTCTCCACCGCTTCCACCGCCTACCGCGCCGCCCTCGACGTGATCCGCGCCGTCGAACCCCGCGTGGCGGACGCCATCGGCCAGGAGGTCGCCGACCAGCGCGAGATGCTCAAGCTGATCGCCTCGGAGAACTACGCCTCCCCGGCCACCCTCCTCGCGATGGGCAACTGGTTCAGCGACAAGTACGCCGAGGGCACCATCGGCCGCCGCTTCTACGCCGGCTGCCGCAACGTCGACACCGTGGAGTCCCTCGCCGCCGAGCACGCCAGGGAACTCTTCGGCGCCCGCCACGCCTACGTCCAGCCGCACTCCGGCATCGACGCCAACCTCGTCGCCTTCTGGGCCGTCCTCGGCGCCCGCGTCGAGGTGCCCTTCCTGGAGAAGACCGGCGTCCGCCAGATCAACGACCTCACGGACGCCGACTGGTCCGAGCTGCGCCAGGCCTTCGGCAACCAGCGCATGCTCGGCATGTCCCTGGACGCCGGCGGCCACCTCACCCACGGCTTCCGCCCGAACATCTCCGGCAAGATGTTCGACCAGCGCTCCTACGGCACGGACCCGGCCACGGGCCTCATCGACTACGAGGCGCTGCGCACCTCCGCCCGCGAGTTCAAGCCGCTGATCATCGTCGCCGGCTACTCGGCCTACCCCCGTCTGGTGAACTTCCGGATCATGCGGGAGATCGCCGACGAGGTCGGCGCGACGCTCATGGTCGACATGGCGCACTTCGCCGGCCTGGTCGCGGGCAAGGTCCTCACCGGCGACTTCGACCCGGTCCCGCACGCCCAGATCGTCACGACGACCACCCACAAGTCGCTGCGCGGCCCCCGCGGCGGCATGGTGCTGTGCGACGACTCGCTGAAGGACCAGGTCGACCGCGGCTGCCCGATGGTCCTCGGCGGCCCGCTCCCGCACGTCATGGCCGCCAAGGCGGTCGCTCTCGCGGAGGCCCGCCAGGAGTCCTTCCGCGACTACGCCCAGCGCATCGTCGACAACTCCCGCGCCCTCGCCGAAGGCCTGATGCGCCGCGGCGCGACCCTGGTGACCGGCGGCACGGACAACCACCTGAACCTGATCGACGTCGCCTCCTCCTACGGCCTCACCGGCCGCCAGGCCGAGGCAGCGCTGCTCGACTCGGGCATCGTCACCAACCGCAACGCCATCCCCGCCGACCCGAACGGCGCCTGGTACACCTCCGGCATCCGCATCGGCACCCCCGCCCTGACCACCCGGGGCCTCGGCACCGCCGAGATGGACGAGGTCGCCGGCCTCATCGACCGGGTCCTCACCACCACGGAGCCGGGCACGACCAAGTCGGGCGCCCCCTCCAAGGCGTCCCACGTCCTCGACGCGAAGATCGCCGACGAGATCTCCCGCCGCGCCACCGACCTCGTGGCCGGTTTCCCGCTGTACCCGGAGATCGACCTGGGCTGACGCCCGCGGCTCGTCACTCGTCCAGGTCGATCAGCACCTGACGCGGCTCCTCCCGCGGCGGTCCGGCTTCCCGCCGGGCCGCCGCGCGGCGTATCAGCAGCGTGCCGCCGGCACCGGTCGCGAGCCCCAGCGCCCCTGCCGTCACGGCCCAGCGGACCTCACTCCGCGTCCCGGGCAGGTCGGCGGCGGCCGTGCTCGCGACGGGCCCGCCCCCCAGGTCACCCAGCAGCCGCGCCCCGTCCAGCCGGTCGAAGAGCGACCGCGGCGCCCGGTGCCAGCGGATGTCGTCGTCCTCCACGGCGGGCGTCGGATCCGACCGCACCCAGGGCGTGCCGTCCTCGGCCACCACCAGCTGGTCCTGCCGCTCGACGGCCACGTCCCCGCCCGGCGGCCGGTTGGTGGTGGGCCAGCCGCCGACTCCGGACAGCCCCCAGACGACCGTCAGCCGCACCTGCGGAAAGTTCCCCTCCGTCCACTCCTCCGGAACCCGCTCCGTCCCCTGGAACGTGGGCTCGAGCAGCTGCCACAGCCGGGCGAAGGCCGGCTCTCCCGAGCGCACCGCCGTCGTCCGCCCCGTGCCGCCCGCGACGACCATCGCCACGTCCGGAACGTCTCGAGGCCGCACAGGGAGAGCCACGGCCGACGACACCGCCACACACCCGCCCAGAGCACCCGCCACCGTCACCACCAGCGCACACCACCCCACACGACGGCGCAGCGCTCCGACCACACGACGCAACAGCACTCCCGCCCCACCACGGCGCAGTGCTCCGGCCACACCGCACTGGCGCAGTGCTCCGGCCACACCGCACTGGCTCAGCGCTGTCGCCACAGCACCGCGCAGCACTCCCGCCCCACCACGGCTCAGCGCCCGGCCCCGGCCCCGCTCTCCGCCCGCTCCGCCCAGTGCCCGCATCGGTCCCCCTCCCCCTCCGCCTCCGCACCGCCACGCCCCGAGCCGGCCCGGGACAGCCCCTCCGTGCCGGTCCCTCCGTGCCCCTGCGTGTCCCCACACCCTTGTTACACCGCCGGGCCCGAACGCGATCCCGTCTGTTTCCGGCCGGTTCCGGATCGGCCCCCGAGACCTGAGAGAATGGTGAGCATGGCCTCTGACCGACCTCGCGTGCTCTCCGGGATCCAGCCCACCGCCGGCTCGTTCCACCTCGGCAACTACCTCGGCGCCGTCCGCCAGTGGGTGGCCCTGCAGGAGACCCACGACGCGTTCTACATGGTCGTCGACCTGCACGCGATCACCATCCCGCAGGACCCGAAGGACCTGCGCGCGAACACGCGCCTGGCCGCGGCCCAGCTCCTCGCGGCGGGTCTCGACCCGGACCGCTGCACGCTCTTCGTGCAGAGCCACGTCCCCGAGCACGCCCAGCTCGCCTGGATCATGAACTGCCTCACCGGCTTCGGCGAGGCCGGCCGGATGACCCAGTTCAAGGACAAGTCCGCCAAGCAGGGTGCCGAGCGCGCCTCCGTCGGCCTGTTCACGTACCCGATCCTCCAGGTCGCGGACATCCTGCTGTACCAGGCGAACGAGGTCCCGGTCGGCGAGGACCAGCGCCAGCACATCGAGCTCACCCGCGACCTCGCCACGCGCTTCAACGGTCGCTTCGGCGAGACCTTCACGCTCCCCAAGCCGTACATCCTCAAGGAGACGGCGAAGATCTACGACCTCCAGGACCCGTCGATCAAGATGAGCAAGTCGGCGTCCACGCCGAAGGGCCTCATCAACCTCCTCGATGAGCCGAAGGCCACGGCCAAGAAGGTCAAGAGCGCCGTCACCGACACCGAGACGGTGATCCGCTACGACGCCGAGAACAAGCCGGGCGTCAGCAACCTGCTCACGATCTACTCGACCCTCACCGGCGAGAGCATCGCCGAGCTGGAGGAGAAGTACACCGGCAAGATGTACGGCGCGCTCAAGACGGACCTCGCCGAGGTCATGGTCGAGTTCGTCACGCCGTTCCGGGAGCGCACCCAGCAGTACCTGGACGACCCCGAGACGCTCGACTCGGTCCTCGCCAAGGGCGCCGAGAAGGCCCGTGCGGTCGCCGCGGAGACCCTCGCCCAGGCCTACGACAAGGTCGGCTTCCTGCCCGCCAAGCACTGAACCGGCCCCCCGCACAGGGCCGTACCACCGAACAGCGCTGTACATCACTCCGGTTGCGCCTGCCCGTAACCCGGTCGTGGCCGTACAGTCGATAACCGGGTGGTCGTATCAGCGGCCACACTGACACGACAGGAGACGAAGTGGGGACCGTAACGATCGGTGTCTCGATCGCGGTCCCGGAGCCTCACGGCAGCGAGCTCCAGCAGCTGCGCGCGGGCTTCGGCGACGCCTCTGCTCACGGCATCCCCACGCACGTCACCCTGCTGCCGCCGACAGAGGTCGACGAGAGCGCCCTGCCGGCCGTCGAGGCGCATCTGGCCGAGGTCGCCGCGGCCGGCCGCGCGTTCCCCATGCGGCTGTCCGGCACCGGCACCTTTCGCCCGCTGTCGCCGGTGGTGTTCGTCCGGGTCGCCGCGGGCGCGGAGGCCTGCACGCTGCTCCAGCAGCAGGTCCGCGACCCCGCAGGACCGGCCGCGCGCGAACTGCAGTTCCCGTACCACCCGCACGTCACCGTGGCGCACGGCATCGACGAGCCGGCCATGGACCGCGCCTTCGAGGAACTGGCCGGCTACGAGGCCGAGTGGCCCTGCACCGGCTTCGCCCTCTACGAGCAGGGCGCCGACGGCGTCTGGCGCAAGCTCCGTGACTTCCCCTTCGGCGGCTCGGTGGTCCCCCCGCAGGCCGGGCGGGTGGAGCGCGGCTCGGTCCCCACCCGCTGAGCCGCCCGCGGATCAGACCGGCAGCCGCCGGAACACCCCGCGCGGCAGGTGCCGCAGCGCCGCCATCACCACCCGCAGCGTCCCCGGCACCCACACCGTCTCCGAGCGGCGCCGCAGCCCCAGCTCCACGGCCGACGCGACCGCCTCGGGCGTGGTCGCCAGCGGTGCCTCGGGCAGCCCGGCGGTCATCCGCGTCCGCACGAACCCGGGGCGTACGACCATGACGTGCACGCCCGTGCCGTGCAGCGCGTCGCCCAGGCCCTGCGCGAAGGCGTCGAGGCCGGCCTTGCTGGAGCCGTAGATGAAGTTCGCGCGGCGGGCCCGCTCGCCCGCGACGGAGGACATCACGACCAGCGAGCCGTGCCCCTGGGACTGGAGCGAGCGGGCGCACACCAGCCCGGCCGAGACCGCGCCGGTGTAGTTGGTCTGCGCGACCCGCACCGCCGCCTCGGGCTCCCGCTCGTCGCGGGCCTGGTCGCCGAGCAGCCCGAAGGCGAGCAGCACCATGTCGACGTCGCCCTCGGCGAAGACCTTGCCGAGCACGGCCTCGTGGGAGGCCGGGCCGAGGGCGTCGAAGGCGACGGTGTGCACGTCGGCCCCGAGGCCGCGCAGCTGACCGGCGGCCTCCTCCAGCGCGGGGGACGGGCGGCCGGCCAGCCAGACCGTACGGGTGCGGCGGGCGATCAGACGGCGGGCGGTGGCCAGCGCGATCTCCGACGTACCGCCGAGGACGAGCAGGGACTGGGGGAGGCCGAAGGCGTCCTTCATGACAGCAGCTCCTAGAGGTTGCTCACAGACTGAGGCGGCGGGCCAGGTCGGACACGAACACCCCGCGCGGGTCCAGCCGGGCGCGCAGTTCACGGAAGTCGTCGAGACGCGGGTACATCGCCGCGAGCAGCTCCGGGCGCAACCGGGCGTCCTTGGCGAGGTAGACGCGACCGCCCGCGGCGGCGACCTCCTCGTCCAGTTCGTCGAGGAACGCGCCGAGGCCGGGCAGGCCCGCCGGGATGTCCATCGCCAGGGTCCAGCCCGGCACGGGGAACGACAGCCAGCCCGGGTCGGACTCCCCGAAGCGCTTGAGCACGGCCAGGAAGGACGGGCAGCGGCGTTCGGAGATGCGGCGCACGATGCGGCGCAGGGCGTCCTCCCGGCCGTGGCCGACGACGAACTGGTACTGCACGAAGCCGCCCCGGCCGTAGACGCGGTTCCAGTGGGGCACGCCGTCCAGGGGGTGGAAGAAGCCGGAGATCCGCTGGAGTCGGCCGGTCCGGGCGCGGGGGGCCTTGCGGTACCACAGCTCGTTGAACAGGCCCACCGTCGTCCGGCTGAGCAGGCCCTCGGGGAGGACCGCGGGGGTGGCCGGGAGGCGGGGAGTGCGGAAGGCCAGCGGGTCCCGGCGCAGGCGGGCGGGGAGCGCGTCCAGCGGCGCGTGGTCGCCGCGGGTGAGGACCGCGCGCCCGGTGGCGGCGCCCCGGGCCAGCAGGTCGATCCAGGCGACCGAGTAGCGGTAACGGTGGTCGGTGGCCGCCAGCCGGGCCATCAGGTCGTCCAGGTCCGTCGCCCGCTCGGTGTCGACCGACATCAGCGAGGTCTCGACGGGCTGGAGCCGGATCGTCGCCGTGAGGATCACGCCGGTCAGGCCCATGCCGCCGGCCGTCGCGTCGAACAGCGGCGTGCCGGGGACCACCGTGCGGATCTCGCCGTCCGCGGTGAGCAGTTCGAGGGCGAGCACGTGCCGCGCGAAGGAGCCCGAGACGTGATGGTTCTTGCCGTGGATGTCGGCGCCGATCGCCCCGCCGACGGTGACGTAGCGGGTGCCGGGGGTGACCGGCACGAACCAGCCGAGCGGCAGCAGCACCTCCATCAGCCGGTGCAGGGAGACGCCCGCGTCGCACAGCACGGTGCCGCCGTCGGCGTCGATCGCGTGCACCCGGTCCAGGGCCGTCATGTCGAGCACGGACCCGCCCGCGTTCTGCGCCGCGTCCCCGTACGCCCGTCCCAGGCCCCGGGGGATCCCGCCGCGCGCCCCGCAGTCCCGGACGGCCGCCGCGGCCTCCTCGTACGTGCGCGGGCGGATCAGCCAAGCGGCGGTGGGGGCGGTGCGGCCCCAGCCCGTGACGGTGGTGTGGTCCAGGCCCATGACGTCCGGGTCGGAATCGGTGTCGGCAGACATGTTCGTGACCGTATCGCCCTACTGTGAGCGAATAGTTAGCGAACATGGCATCCCTCCCCGAAATGGGTGATTAATGGGATGTCGCTCAATATTGCCGGAGTTCAGGCCTGAAGGGCGTGAACAGTGAGTCCACATGGACGACCTCGACGACCTGCACGACATGGACCACCGGATCGTTTCGGCGCTCAGGGAGTGCGGCACCGACCCGCGCGTGGCTGACGCCGCTCGTGCCCTGTCCTGGGCGGGTGAGCACGCGGCGCTGTGGCTGGCGGCGGGGCTCGCCGGAGCCGCCGTCGACGGCGGGCGACGCGGTGCCTGGCTGCGCGGCACGGCCCTCACCGCCGGGGCGCACCTGGTCAGCATGGGGGTGAAACGGGTCGTGCGCCGACCGCGCCCCGCACACGTCGAGCCCCTGGTGCGCACCGCCGGCCGGCACTCCTTCCCCAGCTCGCACGCCGCCTCAGCGGCGGCCGCCGCCGTCGCCTTCGGGGCCCTGGGCGCCCACGCGGTCCCGCCGCTCGCCGGCCTGGTGTGCGTCTCACGGCTGGTGGCCGGCGTCCACTTCCCCACGGACATCGCCGCCGGCGCGGCCCTGGGCGCCCTCACGGCCCGGCTCGGCGCCCGCTGGATGCGGGGAGGCGCCCACCATGGCTGAGACGGCCGTCCTGCGGCAGCGCACCCACGAGGAGCAGCCCGGGCCACCCCACAAGGGCGGTCTCCTGGCCGGTCTCCTCAGGACCGCGCGCCCCAAGCAGTGGGTCAAGAACGTCCTCGTGGCCGCCGCCCCGGCCGCCGCAGGCGAACTCTTCTCCCGGCACGCGCTGCTGCAACTCGCCCTGGTCTTCTGCCTCTTCACCGCCTGCGCCGCTGCCGTCTACCTCGTCAACGACGCCCGCGACGCCGACGCCGACCGCGCCCACCCCGTCAAGCGGCACCGGCCGGTCGCCGCCGGGCAGGTCCCGGTACCCGTCGCCTACACCGTCGGCGGCTGCCTGGGCGTCCTCGCGCCCGCCGCCGCGGCCTGGTTGTGCGGCCCGGCCGTCGCCGCCCTGCTGACCGCCTACCTCGCCATGCAACTGGCCTACTGCGTCTGCCTCAAGCACGTCCTGGTCGTCGACCTCGCCGTCGTCACGACCGGTTTCCTGATGCGGGCCGTGGTCGGCGGACTCGCCCTCGGCATCCCGCTGTCGCGCTGGTTCCTGATCACCACCGGTTTCGGCGCGCTGTTCATGGTGTCGGCCAAGCGCTACTCGGAAGCCGTCCAGATGGCCGGAAAGGCGGGCGCCACCCGCGCGTTGCTCACCGAGTACACCACCGGCTACCTCCGCTTCGTCTGGCAGCTCGCGGCCGGCGTCGCCGTCCTCGGCTACTGCCTGTGGGCCATGGAGGAGGGCGGCGTCCCGCACACCAGCGTCCTGCCCTGGCGCCAACTGTCCATGGTCGCCTTCATCCTGGCGATCCTCCGCTACGCCGTCTTCGCCGACCGCGGCACGGCCGGCGAACCCGAGGACGTCGTCCTGGGCGACCGCGCCCTCGCACTCATCGGCGTCGCCTGGGCGGCGATGTACGGCCTGGCCGTGGCGAACTGGTGACCACGCGCGCGTGGCGGAGCCCCACGCTCCCGGGCCGCCGGGAGCTGCTCGGCTTCGCCACCGTCGGTCTCCTCGCCTACGCCGTCGACCTCGCCCTGTTCACCGCCCTGCGCGGCCCCGCCGGACTCGACCCGATCACCGCCAAGTCCCTGTCGTTCCTGGCCGCCTGCACGGTCGCCTACGCGGGCAACGCCCTCGGCACCTACCGCACCGCACGCGCACCGGGTCTGCGGGCGTACGCCGTGTTCTTCGCGGTGAACCTCGCCGGAGCCGCCGTACAACTGCTCTGCCTGGCCGTCAGCCACTACGGCCTCGGCCTCACCTCGCAGCGCGCGGACACCGTCTCCGGCGCGGTCATCGGTATGGCGCTGGCCACAGTCCTGCGGTTCTGGGGTACCCGTACATGGGTGTTCCGGGCGGAGGGCAGAGTCGGATCATGGACTGGCTGAAAAGACTCCCGGTGATCGGGCCGTGGGCGGAGCGGCTGATGATCACGCACGCGTGGCGGTCGTACGAGCGGCTCGACCGCGTGAAGTGGACGCGGCTGGCCGCCGCGATGACCTTCACCAGTTTCGTCGCGCTGTTCCCGCTGCTGACGGTGTCCGCCACCATCGCCGCCGCCACGCTCAGCACGGGCCAGGAGGAGAAGCTGCAGGACAAGCTCGCCGAGCAGGTCCCGGGCATCTCCGACCAGCTGGACATCGCCGGCCTCGTGGACAACGCCGGCACGATCGGCCTCATCGCGGGCGCGCTGCTGTTCTTCACGGGCGTCAGCTGGGCCGGCTCGATGCGCGAGTGTCTGCGGGCGGTGTGGGACCTCGACGACGACGAGGAGAACCCCGCCCTGCGCTACGGCAAGGACGCGGGCGTCCTGATCGGCCTCGGCGGCGCGCTCCTCGTCACCATCGCCGCCTCCGCCGTCGCCTCCGCGATGATCGGCTGGATCACCAAGGAAGCCGGCATCGACGAGGGCGGCTGGGGCGGGGTCCTGCTGCACATCGCCGCGTTCCTGATCGCCGTCCTCGCGAACTTCCTGCTCCTGCTCTACGTCCTGACCCTGCTGCCCGGCGTCGAGCCGACCCGCCACCGCCTGCTCGTGGCGGCGCTGACCGGCGCGATCGGCTTCGAACTGCTGAAGCTGCTGCTCAGCGGCTATCTGCAGGGTGTGGCGGCGAAGAGCATGTACGGCGCGTTCGGGGTGCCCGTCGCGCTGCTGCTGTGGATCAACTTCACCTCGAAACTGGTGCTGTTCTGCGCCGCCTGGACAGCGACGCAGAGCAAGGAGGACGAAGTCCCGGGCCTCACGGGCGGGTGCGGCGGCGCACCAGATCCGGCAGCGGCCAGCGGCGGTTGACCAGGAACGCGCCGCCAGCGAGCAGCACCAGCACCCCGCCCGTGATGCCGAGCGCCGTCCCGATGCCGCTGGACCCTTTTGCCCGCCAGGTGGTTCGGCCGCCAATACACCCGGACA